>NZ_JBFPFS010000014.1:0-138584 GCF_047978125.1 Burkholderia sp. LFS061
GAACGGCTCGATGTGAATGTCCGATGCCTGTTCGCGCGCCGCTTGCGTGAGCAGCGCGTTGATCATCCGGATGATCGGCGCGTCGTCTTCCGATTCGAGCAGATCCTCGACCTCGGGGATGTCCTGCATCAGCCGCGACAGGTCGACTTCGCCTTCGACCTCGCCGACCACCTGCGCGGCGCTGCCGTCATGACGCGAGTAGGCCTGGTTGATCGCCTGCGCGAGTTCGTCGGCCGGCACGCGGTGCACGGAAATCGAGCCGAAGTTGCGCGCGATCTCCGCGAGCGCGGCGTCGCTCGTGCGTTCGCTGATCCACACCTCGAGCGTGTCGTCGAGCTGGTGCGCGATCAGCACCTGGCCGCTCTTCGCGAAGCCGTACGGCAACAGGCGCGCGGCAAGCGGCGACGGCGGCTGCCGGTCGCCCGGCGCGCCGTCGTGGGCGGAAGACGCGAGCATGTCGCTCACTGCGAGGCTCCCGGGGCGGTCAGCGGCTGTTGCGGCACCGCCTGCTGCGGCACGCTCTGCGGCTGCGCGGGCGTCTGCTCCGGCAACGGCTGGGCCGGAACCGGCACGACCTGACGCTGCACCTGCTGGCGGCGCATCTTGTCGAGATCGAACAGGTTCCCTGCCGGCGTGCCGCCCTGGCTCGGGCCGAGCGGCATCGGCGGGACGATCGGGTCGTCCTTGTCGCGAATCACGTTGTTGTCCGACTTGTACGCGCCCGTCACGCCCTGGATGTAGTCGTAGCGGTTGGCCGTGACTTCCTGCGCGGTACTGCGGTCGGAGATGATCACCGGGCGCAGGAACACCATCAGGTTGGTCTTCTGGCGCTGCTTCGATTCCGAACGGAACAACTGGCCGATCCACGGGATGTCGCCGAGCAGCGGTACCTTGCTGTTCGACACCTGGTAGTTGTCCTGCATCAAACCGCCGAGCACGATGATCTCGCCGTTGTCCGCCAGGATCGTCGACTGGATCGAGCGTTTCGTGAAGGTCGGGCCGGTCTGCGCGTTGGTGGTGCCGCTGACGACCGCCGAATCCTCCGTGTAGAGCTGCAGCTTCAGGATCCCGCCGTCGGTGATCTGCGGCTTCACGTGCAGCGTCAGGCCGACGTCGCGACGGTCGTAGGTATTGAACGCATTGCTCGTCGTACCGCTCGTCAGGTTCGAATACGAACCGGTCGCGATCGGCACGTTCTGGCCGACGACGATCTTCGCTTCCTCGTTGTCGAGCGTGATCAGGTTCGGCGTCGACAGCACGTTCGCGTCGCTCACGCCCGCGAAATACTGCAGCAACGCGCCAAGCCCCTGTACGCCGAACATGTTGTGCAGCCAGCCGATGTTGAGGCCTTGGCTCAACGCCCCGAGATTGGAAGCCAGCCCGCCCCCGGTGATTCCGCCGGCGGCGTTGGTCACGCCGCCCGCCGTCAGGTTGACGATGCTGTTGCCCAGGCCCAGCCCGGGGTTCAGGTTCGTGCCGCCGAGAAACTGGCCGCTCGCCACCTGCCACTGGATGCCGAGGTTGCCCTGCGTCGTCGAGTTCAGCTCGACGATCAGCGCTTCGATATAGACCTGCGCACGCCGCGCGTCGAGCTGGTCGATCACCGAGCGCAGGTTCCGGTAAACCGGATCGGACGCGGTGATGATCAGCGAGTTGGTCGCCGCATCGGCCTGGATCATCCCGCCCGGCTGGTTGTCGTCGCTCTTTTCCTTGTCGCCGCCAAGCAGGCCGCCGGAGCCGAGTCCGCCGCTGCCGGACGTGCCGCCGTACGACGACGAGGACGACGAACCGCCGAGGCCGCCCGACGGCAGCGGCGGGGTGCCGGACGACCCGGTCGAGAAGTTGCCGCTCGACGACGAGCCGCCGCTCTGGTTGAAGCTGTTCGCATCGTTGGACGACGCCGACGAGCCGCTGTCGTTGCCGCCCTTGCCGAGCATCCCGCGCAGCGTCTTCGCGAGCTTCACCGCATCGGCGTTGCGCAGCGGCACGACGTGCATGTTGCCGGGCACCGCGCTCGGCGCATCGAGCTGCTGTACGAGGCGCTTCGCGGCCGCGAGGCGCGATGCGCTCGACGCGCGCAGCATCAGCGAGTTGGTGCGCGGGTCGGCCGTGACCGACACCTTCAGCGTTGCATCGCTGTTGCCGATCGCGCCCGGATCGAGCATTTTCTGCAACTGCGCGGCGAGGTCGATCGCGTTCGCGTTGCGCAGCGGAACGACCTGCACCTGCGCGCCCGCGGCGCTGTCGACGCCCGCGATGATCTGCGCGATGCGGCGCACGTTGTCCGCATAGTCGGTCACGACGATCGTGTTGTTCGCCGGGTAGGCCGTCACCGTGTTGTTCGGCGAGATCAGCGGCCGCAGCACGGGCAGCAGGTTGTTCGCCGATTCGTTGTGCAGCTCGAACACCTGCGTGATCACCTGGTCGCCGCGCGCCTGCGGCGCATTGCCGACATAGGTCGGCACGCCCTGCAGCTTCGCGTCGGCCTCGGGCACGACCTTCAGCACGCCGTGATCCTGCACAAGCGCGAAGCCCTGCATGCGCAGCGCCGACTGCAGCGTCTTCAGCGCCTGGTCTTCCGGCACCGGACGTTCGGCAACGAGGTTGAGCTGCCCCTTCACACGGGGGTCGACGATGATGGTCTTGCCGGTTGCGGCGCCGATCGCCTTCGCGACCTGGTCGATATCCGCATTCACGAAGTTGAGCGTGACCTGAGCGTAGGCGGCCTGCGAGACGATGATGCCGGCGACGACGAGGGTCGTGGCAATGCGCCGCATAACGAAGCGATTTCTTGTCATGGATGAATGGGTCGATGCCGGCTCAGGCCGCTTCCGGCGGTAGTGCTGGGATCCAAGTCCGAAAAAGGCGACATTAGCAGTTTTTCATGTCCGAAATATCACATTGATCCGAAGACTGTCTCACATACGACATGTATCCGGCGAGTCGTATGCAATATGTAAGATTCCGCGCCATACCGGCATGCCGGCCATCGCCCCCGTTTCGCGATGAATCGACACGGAAATGCGGTATAACCCGGCTGTCGTATTTCCGCATGTCGCAACCTGACGGACTGTCGGTATGATACGTGCGACAAGTTTCTCGCCGCACGAATAACAGGCACGGGTTTTCCCGATCCTCGCACAATTCCTTTTCATTTTCGCCCCATGAACAGACGGTTCGCTTCGATTGCGTGGATTGCCGCCGGCGTGTGGTTCGCCAGCGCAAACGCTCGCGCGGATTGTTTCGACGAGGCGGCCAGATACCAGCAGGTCAATCCGCTGATCCTGCGCGCGATCGCGTGGCAGGAATCGCGTAACCGGCCCGGCGCGCTGAACAAGAACACGAACGGCTCGATCGACTACGGCCTGATGCAGATCAATTCGGTTCACCTGTCGACGCTGTCGCGCTACGGGATCGACCGCGGCACGCTAATGGAACCATGCAAGAACGTGTACATCGCCGCGTGGCATCTGAAACAGAAGATGAACCGCTACGGCAACACGTGGCAGGCCGTCGGCGCCTACCATTCCGAAACGCCGTCGCTGCGCGACAAGTACGCGCGGCAGATCGCCGGCATCCTGACGCAATGGAAGCTGCTGCCGCCCGCGCCATGACGTCGCGCCGCATCGCGGCCTGACGCGGCGCCGGCCGCCCGGCGCGCGTTTGATGCACAATGCGGGCTCACGCCGCAGGTTCGCCCGTCCGCGGGCCGATCGCGCCCCGGAAGGGCGCCGCGGCCGCTTTTTCATCTTTTCCGTTGGTGTGTACCGCAATGAACCAGCCGTTGCCCGTCACCGTGCTGTCCGGCTTCCTCGGCGCCGGCAAGACCACGCTGCTCAATCACGTCCTCGCGAACCGTGCGGGCCTGAAAGTCGCCGTGATCGTCAACGATCTCGCGGCGGTCAACATCGACGCGTCGCTCGTGCGCGACGCTCAGGCGCTGTCGCGCGTGGAGGAACGCCTCGTCGAAATGTCGAACGGCTGCATCTGCTGCACGCTGCGCGACGACCTGCTCGTCGAGATTCGCAACCTCGCGTCCGAAGGCCGCTTCGACGCGATCATGATCGAATCGACCGGTATCGCTGAGCCGATGCCGATCGCCGAAACCTTCACGTTCGTCGACGACGACGGCGAGTCGCTGTCGAAAATCGCGCGGCTCGACACGCTCGTCACCGTGGTCGATGCGTACAACTTCCTGCGCGACTACGGCTCCGACGACGCACTCGCGACGCGCGGCATCGCCGCATCGGAAGAAGACGATCGCACGCTCGTCGAACTGCTGATCGAGCAGATCGAATTCTGCGACGTGCTGGTGATCAACAAGGCCGACCTCGTCGGCGCGGACGAACTCGCGCGCCTGCAGCACATCCTCGCGCGGCTCAATCCGCGCGCGCATCAGGTCGTGTCGACGTTCGGCAACGTGCCGCTCGACGAAGTACTGAACACGGGCCGCTTCGATTTCGACGAAGCCGCGAATGCGCCGGGCTGGCTCGCGTCGCTCGATCACGATCACACGCATTGCGACGACCCCGAATGCCATGACGAACATCATGCGCACGTGCACGGCGAAGCCGACGAATTCGGGATCGGCAATTTTGTTTACCGCGCGCGCCGGCCGTTCCATCCGGCACGACTCTGGGCGCTGCTGCACCAGGAGTGGCCGGGCGTGCTGCGCAGCAAGGGCTTCTTCTGGCTCGCGACGCGCAACGACATTGCGGGCTCGCTGTCGCAGGCGGGCGGCGTATGCCGGCATGGCCCGGCGGGTCTCTGGTGGGCCGCGCAGGATCGCGCGGAATGGCCGGACGACGACGAGCTGCTCGCCGAAATCCGCGCCGAATGGCACGGCGATCTCGACGATCGCACGGTCGGCGATCGCCGGCAGGAACTCGTGCTGATCGGTATCGCGCTCGATGCCGATGCATGGCGCGAGAAACTCGACGCGTGCCTGCTGACCGATGCGGAATTCGCCGTCGGCGCGGCGGGATGGAGCGCGTTCGACGATCCGTTCCCGGCGTGGGATGTCGATTCGCACGACGACGACGATCACGGCGACACGCAAATCGTGCACGCGTAACGGCATGGTAACGGCTTGTAAAAACAACCGTTAAATCTTGCAAGAGCAGCGCGGACTGTGGCGAAAATGCCGCGCGCGCCCAACAAAAAACCCGCCGAAGGGCGGGTTTTTTTCTGGAACAGGCGCTGGTTTAACGCTTGTTGACGGCGTCCTTGAACGCCTTGCCAGCCGTGAACTTGACCGTCTTGGCTGCCGGGATCTTGATGGTTTCGCCGGTCTTCGGGTTGCGGCCCGTACGTGCTGCGCGCTTGCCCGAACCGAAGCTGCCGAAGCCGATCAGCTGAACCGCATCACCCTTCGACACGGCCTTCTTGATGACTTCGAGCAGCGTGTCCAGCGTTTCGCCGGTTTGAGCCTTGCTGGCGCCCGTTTGGGCGGCGACGGCGTCGATCAGTTCCTGTTTGTTCATTAAGGTTCCTTTATCAGGTTAGGTTGACACGAACAGCGCGAACGCGCCGATTATACGTGCGCGAACCGTGCCGTCGAGAGTCAGACTCCGACGACACAGCGCCGAATCCTGGCCCGCGCGACGCGCCCTCCGGCTTGCCGGCGGCCACCCCGCGGTACGGCGTTGCTATGATAGCGCAGCGCAAACCCAATAACGACAAGGGTTTCAAAGATTTTCATCAGTATTTCGCCGAATGAATCGTCGATTGCCAGTTTTTTGACCTGCGCCAACCGGACAGGATACGCAGCGCGGTCCGCCCGTGCGCGGCCCCGTTGGCTTTTTCCAACGGCCGCTCGGACGACCCCGCGCAATCCCTTGCCAGGCTTGGCTGCCACGTTTTTTGTTTCGCATGCCCGACCGACTTGTTCCCGCCACGCTCGCGCTTCGCGACGACGGCACGTTCGTTTCGCCCGAGTACGGCGACCTCCAACGCGGCGCATCAGGTGCGCTTGCGCATCACCTGTGCGTCTTCGGCAACGGGCTGCCGGCGCGCTGGCAAGGCCGCCGCACGTTCACGATCATCGCGACGGGATTCGGCGCGGGCAGCCACTTCCTCGCGACATGGGGCGCGTGGCGCGACGATCCGGCGCGCTGCGAGCGGCTGCATTTCGTCGCAGTCGAGCCGCATCCGTTCTCGCGCGACGACCTGGGCCGCGCGGTTTCGCATATCGTTGCGAACACAACCATATCGGCCGACGTCGACGCACTGGTCGACGCATGGCCGATGCTCGTGCCGGGCCTGCACCGGCTGGAATTCGACGCAGGGCGCGTGGTGCTCACGCTCGCGTTCGGCGATGCAGTCGACATGCTGACCAGGCTCGTCGCGCGCGCCGATGCGTTCCATCTTGACGGCTTCACGTCGTCGAACGACGCGGATCTCCGCGCGACCGACGTGGTTCGTGCGCTCGCGAAAATCGCCGGCGAAGGCGCGACGTTTGCAACGCATGCGAATTCCGGCGCCGTGAAACACGCACTCGACGAATCGGGTTTCACGTATCGGGAAGTCGACGATTCGCTCGTCGGCGAATATGCGCCGCGCTGGCGTACGCGCCGGCACGAGCCGCCGCGCGCACTGCCCGTCGCGGCACGCCGCGCGATCGTGATCGGTGCGGGCCTGGCCGGCTGCGCGGTCGTCGAACGTCTGGCCGCGCGCGACTGGGACGTCACGCTGATCGAGCGGCACGAACGGATCGCGAGCGAAGCGTCGGGCAATCCGGCCGGCGTATTCCATCCGCTGATGACACGCGACGACAACGTCGCAAGCCGGCTCACGCGCAGCGGCTTCCTGCACGCGATCGCACGCTGGCGCGCACTCGAACGCTCGGGCCATGCGTTCGCGCGCAGCACGCACGGGATGATCCATCTTGCCGAATCGGCCGACGACTTCGCGCGGATGCGCGATGCATTCGATGCGTTCGGCGCACCGTCCGACTATGCATCTCTGCTCGATATCGATGCCGCGCACGCGCATCTGAACCTGCCGGTCGCGCATGGCGGCCTGCTGTTTCCGCATGGCGGCGCCGTCTGGCCGGCCGGGCTGTGCGCGGCGCAATGTGCAGCGGCCGGCGAACGCGTGCGCTTGCTCGCGTCTACCGGCGTCGCGCGGCTCGAGCGGCGGGGCGACGCATGGCATGCGCTTGATTCGACGGGCGGCACGCTGGCCGAAGCGCCCGTCGTCGTGCTTGCGAACGCGGGCGACGCCGTGCGTCTCGCGGGGCTGCAGCATGTCGTGCTGCAACCGGTGCGCGGCCAGCTCACGCTGCTGCCGCCCGGCAGCGCGGCGCCGCTGCCGTGCCCGGCGATCGGCGACGGTTACGCAGTGCCGCTCGACGACGGCACGCTGCTGATCGGCGCGACATTCGAACCCGACGACGTCGATCCGGCGATGCGCGCGGTCGGCCACGTCGAAAACCTCGACCGCGTGCGGCACCTGCTGCCGGGCCTGATCGGCGACGTTCCGGATCTCGGCACGCTGCGCGGCCGCGTTGCATTCCGCTGGGTCGCCGCCGATCGTCTGCCGCTGATCGGCCCGCTCGCGGACGAAGCGCAGGCCGTCGCGAACGCACGCGCGCTGAGCGGCGCAAAGGCGCGCGACCTGCCGCGCACGCCCGGCCTCTACGGCGCATTTGGCTTTGGCTCGCGCGGCCTCGTGTGGGCCGCGCTCGGCGCCGAACTGATCGCATCGCAACTCGAAGGCGAACCGTGGCCGCTCGAGCGCGAACTCGCCGAAGCCGTCGATCCCGCACGCTTCCTGATCCGCGCACTGCGCGCGCGCCGCGTCGGCGCGGCGGGCTGATCGGCCGCGCAAATCGCTCACAGTTTCCCGATTTCCCTGCGCAAGGTTATCCACCCGGTGCTGTGGATAACCTTGCGAAATCCACACGCACTTCGTGTGTAATCACAGTGGACGCAAACTGGGCAACTCGGCACAGCTGTGAAACGGCCCCAAAGTTACTCATCTCAAACTTCTGTGCGCGAACAGCCTGTGCAACGGGTTATGGTTTCGCCAACACGTTGATCCATCAGCGTAAACCGAAGTTATCCACAGAACTGTGCGTCCTTTGTTAACTTCTACTACGTATATATACAAGTAAACCTTTGAAACCAAAGACCTGTGGTGCCGCACAGCGCCGCGAGTCGTATTCGATGGGTTCCAGACCGAAAAAGCTGTGGCACAATCGGTTTCCTTCGCGTTCGTCCGGCCAGGCGCCGGACAAGCTTCAATGGAACGGTCGGCACGATTTCGAATCTGAATCTTCGAGACTGCGCAGTCCGTTCACACACCAGGCCGACAATCCAGATCGGCAACCTGTGCGACTTTCCGCCGGATGGCGGAACAGGCGGACCCCATGTCCCGCCGTCGTCGACCACAACAATCACATTCGGGGCGATACCCAGCCGGCGCGCATCCATTTCTGACGCTTGACCCCGCGTCGCTGGCGGTTGCTTCCAAAGGAGAAGTCACCACGATGAAGTCGGCGTTCTCATTTCTGCCCAACTGGCCGCTCGCGCCGGATGCCGTGTTCTGGGCCGGGCTCGCGCTGTTCGCGGCCGGCCTGTGTGGCGAACTGTGCTATCGCGCATGGCGCCTGCCGCGCATCACCGGTTATGCGGTAATCGGTCTCGTCGCCGGTTCGTTCGGATTCGGCGTGATCGACGCAAGCACCGACGAAACGTCGCGGCTGCTGATCGACGTCGCGCTCGGCCTGCTGCTGTTCGAGCTCGGCAGCCGCCTCGACCTGCGCTGGATCCGGCGCAATCCGTGGCTCGTCGCGTCGAGTCTCGCGGAAGCCACGCTGACTTTCGTGCTCGTGCTGTTCGTGATGCTTGCGCTCGGCGTGTCGGGAATGGTCGCGCTCGTGTTGTCGGCGATCGCGATCGCGACGTCGCCGTCGATGGTGATCCAGCTCAAGACCGAACTGCGCGCGGAAGGGCAGGTGTCGCAGCGCCTCATCACGCTCACGGCGCTCAACAGCGTGTACGCGATCGTGCTGACCAAGCTCGTCACGAGCTGGCTGCACCAGGAAGCGTACGGCAACGTGTTCGCGACGATCCTGCAGCCGCTCTACCTGATCGCCGGTTCGTTCATCGTCGCGTATCTCGTCGCGCGTTCGTGCAATTTCCTGTTCCGCCACATGACGTCGACGATGCGCGACGAGCATTCGTTCGTCGCGCTGTTCGGGCTCGTGATGCTGGCGATCGCGGTGGCACAGGCGCTGAAGCTGTCGACGCTGCTCACGCTGCTGCTCGCGGGCATCATCGTGAAGAACCTCGAAGCGCGTCCGCAGCTGTGGCCCGAGCATTTCGGCACGGCCGGCTGGCTGCTGACGGTGGTCCTGTTCGTGCTGACGCTTACGTCGTTCACGTGGGGCGACATCGCACTCGGCGGGCTGCTCTCGATCGTGCTGATCGTCACGCGGCTTGTCGCGAAGCTGGCCGGCGTCGTCGCGTTCGCGAAGCCGAGCGGCATCGGGATGAAGCAGGGCGTCGCGCTCGGCATCGCGCTGACGCCGATGTCCGCACTGTCGTACCTGCTCGTCGACGATACCTACCAGCTCTATCCGAATTTCGACCCGCACCTGCGCGCGATCGTGATGTGCACGATCGTGATCCTGCAGCTCGTCAGCCCGTTCGTGGTCTACCGCTGCCTGTCGGCGGTCGGCGAACGCAGCGACAGCAACTGATTCCGGAACCTGCCATGGCACTCGAAACCTTCGTCAATTCCGAACCGTTCACGTTCGGCGTCGAACTGGAGATCCAGGTCGTCAACACGCACAACTACGACCTGACCAAGGCTGCATCCGACCTGATGCGCCTGATCCAGGGCGAGACCTTTCCGGGCAACATCACGCCGGAAATCACCGAGAGCATGATCGAGCTGTCGACCGGCATCTGCCATTCGCACGAGCAGGCGGTCAGCGAGCTGCATGCGATCCGCGACGTGCTCGTGAAGGCGGCCGACCAGCTCAACGTCGGGCTCGCCGGCGGCGGCACGCACGCGTTCCAGCAATGGAGCGACCGGCAGATCTACGATGCGCCGCGCTTCCAGTACATCTCCGAGCTGTACGGCTATCTGGCCAAACAGTTCACCGTGTTCGGCCAGCACGTGCACATCGGCTGTCCCGATCCCGACAGCGCACTGTTCCTGCTGCACTCGATGTCGCGCTTCATTCCGCACTTCATCGCGCTGTCCGCGTCGTCGCCGTTCGTGCAGAACGTCGACACGGGCTTCCATTCGGCACGCCTGAATTCGGTGTTCGCGTTCCCGCTGTCGGGCCGCGCGCCGTTCGTGCTGACCTGGGACAGCTTCGAGGAGTACTTCATGAAGATGGTGAACACGGGCGTCGTCAACTCGATGAAGGACTTCTACTGGGACATCCGCCCGAAGCCCGGCTACGGGACGATCGAGGTGCGGGTGATGGATACGCCGCTGTCGGTCGATCGGGCGGCGGCGATCGCCTGCTACATCCAGACGCTCGCGCGCTACCTGCTGACCGACCGGCCGTTGAAGCTGTCGGAGGACGACTACCTCGTCTATACGTTCAATCGTTTCGAAGCGTGCCGCTTCGGGCTCGAGGGCACCTGCGTGAATCCTCAGACGGGTGAGCGCCGCACGATCGCGGAAGACATCCTCGACACGCTCGACCGGATCGCGCCGCATGCGGCCGCGCTCGGTTCGCGCGCGGCGCTCGACGAGATCGGTGCGCTGGCGAAGGCGCGCGTGAACGACGCATCGTGGTTGAGAACCGTTTTCAAACAGGAAAAATCGCTGAACGAAACGGTCCGGCAGCAGTGCTTACGCTGGCGTGAATGAAAAAATGTTTTGCAGATTGCGGGCTCGACCGCGTTGCGATTCGCTGAACGACAGCCGGCCCGGTTTCAGGCCGAAATCGTTGCCAGTCGCCCCGAAAATCTGTGGATAACCCGACATTCCTCTGCAAAGTCAACGATCTGCGGGCGGGATAACCCGGTGGATCAATGCCATTCGCCCGATGGCCGATCCGAACGGGAAAATGCCGGCGCAGCCCGTTTCGCGGTGCGCGGCATTGCAGGCACAACGAAAAAATTCAGTTATCCAGTGATTTTCCACAGAATGCAGGGGATAACTTAGCTGTGCGATTTTCCGCTCTCGCTTAGAATGTCGGCTTTGCGGACACCGGAACGACGCGTGTCTCACCGGTCGCCGCGAATGCGACCGCCGCGTGTGCCTCGCGACGGCCGTGCTGACGCACTCGCAAGAGCGCGTCTGTTTTGAGATGGACATTCGATCTCCACACTACGGCCGCTCGGCATTCCGGGCGGCGGCAAAGCGAAAAGACTATGAGCGAAGGCGTTTACGGGAACCAGGCTTCGGGACGTGTCACCCACAGCCTGCTGCGGTTGAGTACGGCCATGCGAAGCCAGGCATGGGATTGGGCGGAAGGCGCGGGCCTGACGCCGACGCAGGGCGAAATTCTCGTGCTGCTGCTGCAGCGCAAGGGCCCCATGCGGCTCGGCGAGATCGCGCGCGAGACGCAGCTCACCGCGGCGACCACGAGCGATGCGGTCAGCACGCTCGAGACGAAGGGGCTCGTCGAGAAGCGCCGTGCGCTGGACGACGGCCGCGCACTGGCCGTGCGCCTGTCGGCCCGTGGCCGTACGGCCGCGAAGAAGGCGCTGCAATGGCCTGAATTCCTGACGAAAGCGGTCGGCAAGCTCGGCGCGGACGAGCAGGGCGCACTGTATCGCGCGCTGCTGAAGACGCTGCGCGAGCTGCAGGTGGCCGGCGCGACGCCGCCGCAGCGCATGTGCGTGACGTGCGCCCACTTCCAGCCGGGCAAGCTGTCGAAGAAGACCGTGCATTACTGCGCGGCGCTCGACATCTCGATGTCCGACAGCGACCTGCGTCTCGACTGCTCGGTGCAGGAAGAAGCCGACGCGGCGTCGCAGAAGAAGACCTGGAAGATTTTCGCAGGCTGACGTCCGTCGATCGACCGGGAGGCCGATGATGAACGCTGAAGTCGTGGCGATCCGCCATGTGCATTTCGAGGATCTCGGGAGCTTCGAGCAGGTGCTCGGCGAACGGGGTCGGCGGGTGCGCTATGTAGACGTCGGGTCGTCCCGGTTCGAGGTGCTCGACGTGCTCCAGCCGTCGCTGTTCGTCGTGCTCGGCGGGCCGCTCAGCGTGTACGACGATGCGCAGTATCCGACGATCGCACCGCTCGCGGCGCTCGTGCGCCAGCGCATCGACGCGGGGCTGCCGATCCTCGGCATCTGCCTCGGCGCGCAGTTCATCGCCCGTGCGCTCGGCGCGCGCGTTTATCCGGCTGCACAGCACGAACTCGGCTGGGCGCCGCTGACGCTCACCGATGCCGGTCGCGCGTCGCCGCTGCGCCATCTCGATGGCGCGGCGACATCGATGCTGCACTGGCACGGCGATACGTTCGACCTGCCGGGCGGCGCGATCCATCTCGCATCGACGCCGGCCTGCCGCCACCAGGCATTCGCATGGGGGCAGCACGTGCTGGCGCTGCAGTGCCATCCGGAAATCCGCACCGACCGCTTCGAACCGTGGCTGATCGGGAACGCCGGCGAAATCGCGGCGACGCCGGGCATCGACGCCCGTCAGTTGCGCGCCGATACCGCGCAGCACGGCCCCGCGCTCGAGACGGCCGCGCGGCGCATGTTCGCGGAGTGGCTCGACAGCATCGGGCTCTGACGCCGCGGGCGGCGCCGTTCGCCGCGAATCCCTGGCCCGGCCCGCATCCGTTGCAGGCCGGCGCATCGCTGCTTGCAACGCATGTCCCGCCGCGCCGGCAACCTGCTGCCGGCCGTACCTGACCATCCGCTTACTGCCGACCGCGCCATCTGCACGCTTCAAGCCCGCGTGCTACGCTCGTCCGCTCTTTCCCTTTCCAGGCGAGCGGCCTCCATGACTGCGCTGTTTTCCCCGTTCACGCTGCGCGGCGTGACCCTTCCGAACCGGATCGTGATCTCCCCGATGTGCCAGTATTCGGCCGAACGCGGCGAAGCGACCGACTGGCACATGATTCACCTCGGCCATCTCGCGCTGTCGGGCGCGGGCCTGCTCTGCATCGAGGCGACTGCGGTGGAGCCCGACGGGCGCATCACGCACGGCGACCTCGGCCTTTGGGACGATGTGACCGAAGCCGCGCTGAAGCCCGTGCTGGCCGCGATCCGCAAGCATTCGCCGGTCCGCATCGCGATGCAGTTGTCGCATGCGGGGCGCAAGGCGTCGAGCGACGTGCCCTGGCAGGGCGGTCAGCTCGTGTCCGTCGCCGACGGCGGCTGGCTGCCGCATGGGCCGTCGGCCGTACCGCACAAGGAAGGCGAGACGCCGCCGCTCGCGCTCGACGCCGCGGGCCTGAACCGGATCCGCGATGCGTTCGCGGCGGCCGCGAAGCGCGCCGCGCGGCTGGGCATCGACGCGATCGAAGTGCATGCCGCGCACGGCTACCTGCTGCACCAGTTCCTGTCGCCGCTCGCGAACCGGCGCACCGACGAATACGGCGGCCCGCGCGAAAACCGGATGCGTTTTCCGCTCGAGATCTTCGAGATCGTGCGCGCGGCGTTTCCGGAGGATCGGCCGGTCGGCGTGCGCGTGTCCGCGACCGACTGGGTCGAAGGCGGCTGGGAGCTCGACGACACGATCGCGTTCGCGCACGAACTGAAGCGCCGTGGCTGCGACTGGATCGACGTGTCGTCCGGCGGTGTGTCGCCGCTGCAGAAGATTCCGCTGTCGCCCGGCTACCAGGTGCCGTTCGCGCAGGCCGTGAAGCGCGCGGTCGGCATGCCGACGATGGCGGTCGGCCTGATCAACGAGCCCGCGCATGCAAACCGGCTCATCGAGGCCGGCGATGCCGATTTCGTCGCGATGGCGCGCGCGATGCTGTACGACCCGCGCTGGCCGTGGCATGCGGCGGCCGAGCTCGGCGCGCAGGTGACGGCGCCGCCGCAGTACTGGCGCTCGCAGCCGCGCGAGCACAAGGCGTTGTTCGGCGACATCGCGTTCGGCCAGCGTTGAAGCGTCAAGCGCGCAATATTGCGCGCGATGTTGAACGAAGCAATATCGAACGTGTAGGATGCGGGTGATTCGCCGCATGCCCCGACGCGGCACCGACCGGTGCCGCGTTTTCGTTTGGCGCGCGCCAGGTCGCGATCGCGGCCGTCTTCCATTCATTCGTCTTCACAAGGATTCGTTCGATGAGTTCACGCAGGATCGCGGTGCGCCGCTCGGGAGTACACGGCAAGGGCGTGTTCGCGGTGGCGCCGATCAGGGCCGGCGAACGCGTAGTGGAATACAAGGGCGAGCGAATTTCGTGGAAGGAAGCGCTGCGTCGCCATCCGCACGATCCGAGCGAGCCGAACCATACGTTCTACTTCGCACTGGACGAAGGCGGCGTGATCGACGGCAAGATCGACGGCAACAGCGCGCGCTGGATCAACCATTCGTGCGCGCCGAACTGCGAAGCGGAGGAGGTCAAGGGCCGCGTGTATATCCACGCGCTGCGCGACATCGGGCCGGAAGAGGAGCTGTTCTACGACTACGGCCTCGTGATCGACGCGAAGCTGACGAAGAAGCTCAAGCGCGAATACGCATGCCATTGCGGCGCGGCTTCGTGCCGCGGCACGCTGCTCGCGACGTCGGACGACGGCGAGAAGAAGAAAAAGAAGAAGGACAAGAACAAGAAGGACGGCAAGTCCGAGTCCAGCGCGAAGGACAAGAAAAACAGGAAGTGACGCAGGCGGCCGCGCATCGTGCGCTGCCGCTTCAGCAGTCCTTCCCGTTTCCTTATCCGTCGGGCGGTCCGGTCAACGCTCGCCCGACGCAAATCGCCCGATGGTCGCTCAATGCGCCGACGCGGCGGCCGGCGTTTCGCTGGCCGGTTTCTCCGTGCGCTGGGCGAGCGGCACCCGCACCACGAAGCGCGAACCGCCTTCCGATGCATCCTCGTACGACACGGTGCCGCCATGCATCGCGATGATGTCGTGCACGATCGCGAGGCCGAGCCCGGCCCCCGTCTCGACGCCGTTGCCGCTTTGCGCGTCGCCGCGGAAGAAGCGCTTGAACAGGTCGGCCTGCTGGTTAGCGGGCACGCCCGGGCCGTTGTCTTCGACGACGATCTCGGCGGCCGGCTGGCCGTCTTCGAGCGCACTGCGCGCGACGTTCACCGTGATCCGCGCACCGTCCGGCCGCGCGAGCGGCACGTATTTCAGCGCATTGTCGAGCAGGTTCGCGATCACCTCGCGCAGCAGCACGGGGTTGCCGCGCACAATCAGCTTCTCGTCGTCGCCGGGGTCGTCGCTGCGCTGGAAGCCGAGGTCGACATGCGACGCGAGCGCACGCGGCACCCACTCGGCACCCGTTTCGAACGCCATCGCCGCGAGGTCGACGTCGACGAACCGCGCGGCCTGTTCGCCCGGCTCCGCGCGCGCGAGCGACAGCAACTGGTTCGACAGCCGCACCGCGCGGTCGGCGGCCGCACGCAGCTCGCGCACCGCGGCGAAGGTCTGGTGCGGGTCTCGCGCGACGGCCGCCTGCTCAGCATGCAGCTTCACGGCCGTGAGCGGCGTGCGCAACTGGTGCGCGGCATCGGCGATGAACTTGCGCTGCGCGTCGAGCGCGGTCTTCAGGCGGCCGAGCAGCGCGTTCATCGCGCTCGTCAGCGGCCGGATCTCCAGCGGTACCTCGGTTTCGTCCACCGGTTCCAGCGACGTGTGGGTCTGCCGGTTCAGCGAATCGGCGAGATGCGTGAGCGGGCCGAGTTGCTGGTTCACGACTCGCCACACGATGCCCCAGCCCGCGAGCAGCAGCAGCAGCAGCGGCATCATGATCGCGACGAGGAATTCGGCCGCGATCCGGTAGCGGTGCCGCACCGGCTGCGCGACTTCGACGACCATCGGCTTGCCGCCTTCGACATTGTCGACGCGCACCTGTGCGACGCGCACCGCGCGGTTGTCGTACTCGGCCTCGAACACGTACGCGTGATGCATGCGGCGCACGTTGATGCCCCGCAGCGGCAGCTTCGGATCGCCGGCGAGTTCCTGTTCGCCGTCGCTGATCCGGTAGATCAGCGCTTCGGCGGGATCGGAAAACATCGCCTGCGCGAGCGGTGGCACCGTGAACGGCGCGTCAGGGCCGGCGATCTGGATCTGTTTCGAGATGGCGGTCGCGAGATCGGCGAGCGAGCGGTCGATCACGTGCTGCGTGTATTGCCACGCGAGCCAGTAGGCAATCAGGCCGCTCATCAGCGCGAGCATCGACAGCGGTGCGGCGAGGCGCCGGAGCAGCGAGCGGCGCAGGCTGGTGGTCACAGCCGGATCAGGAGACATTTCGACGGGCAAATGGATAAGCGCCGCTCACGGGGAGCGGCGCGGTCGTGCGCCGGGCGGCGACGCGGAGCAGGGCGAATAACGCCGGCGGCACACGGCCGGCCGGCGCTTGGCCGCTCAGACGCTCGCTGTCTGGCGGATTTCCTGCAGCAGGTAGCCGAAACCGCGCACCGTGACGATTTCGACGCGGCACTGCTCGAGTTTCTTGCGCACGCGGTGCACATAGACTTCGATCGCGGTATCGCCGAGATCGCCGCCGAAATGCGTGAGGTGATCCTGCAACTGGGCCTTGCTGACGACGCGGCCGTGACGCAGCAGCAGCATCTCGAGCACCGCGAATTCGCGCGGTGACAGTTCGAGCGGCTTGTCGTCGTTGAAGATGCGGCGATCGACGCCCGACAGGCGGACGCCGCCGAGCGACACTTCCGGACGCGGCATGTCGCTGTGCGGGCCGCTGCGGCGCATCACCGCGCGGATGCGCGCTTCGAGCTCGGCCGGCTCGAACGGCTTGAGCATGTAGTCGTCGGCGCCCGAGTTCAGGCCCTGGATCCGGTCGTTCAGCTCGTCGCGTGCGGTCAGCACGATCACGGGCGTATGGCGGTTGGTCTGGCGGAAGCGCGTGAGCAGCGTCATTCCGTCGATGCCCGGCAGGCCGAGGTCGAGGATCACGAGTTCGTGGCGGTTTTGTGCCAGCGCCTGTTCGGCAAAAATGCCGTCATGCACCATGTCGACGGTGAAGCCAGCCTGCTCGAGGCTGCTCTGGATACCGCGTGCGATGGGGCGGTCGTCTTCGATCAGAAGGAGTCGCATGAAGTTCGCTCAAGTACAATGGGTTGGCGGTTCAGGCACGCGGACAGCACGAAGCCGTTTCCACAGGGGCGCCGCATCGCGTGACATCAAGCATGGCGGCCAGCGAACGATTAAATCCAATCATGTCCGATATTTCGATCAACGACCTTGAAGCCGCGATCAATTTCTGGCGCGCCCGCTCGCCGTCGAGCGGCGACGAACTCAAGCTCTGCGAAGAGGCCAGCGCGCTCTCCAAGCCGTATGCGCTGCTGATTGTACAGCGCGAAAGCGCGCTGCAACTGGAAGGTTTGGACCCCAAGGCGCGGAAAGCATACGAGACTTACGTGCGGCTTAAGGATGGCTTGGAAAGCTGAAGGCTTTCGCTGACTACATCCTAGAAAACGTTCAGCGAAATGAAAAGTTGACGCGCCGCGCACCGAAAGACGCGCGGCGGCAAAGGAAGGGCTCAGGCGGCCGGTTGCGCGTGCGCGCCGGCGCGGTCGACGAACAGCGCGAGTTCGATGTCGCGTTCGGTCAGGCCGTCGGCGTCGTGGGTCGACAGCGTGACGTCGACGCGGTTGTACACGTTGAACCATTCAGGATGGTGGTTCATTTCCTGCGCCTTGATCGCGACGCGCGTCATGAAGCCGAACGCTTCGTTGAAATCGGCGAAGCGCAGGCTGCGCTGGATCGCGTCGCGGCCCGGCACGGCCGTCCAGAGCGGCAGGCCTTCGAGCCGGGTCTTGCGTTCTTCTGATGTGAGCTTGTGGATCATCTTGCACCTCTCGTTCGGTAACGGCGCTCGTGCGCGGCTGCGCCGCGCGGCGCAGCCGGCACCGGTCATTGTTTCATAGTTGTGGGACGGCCATCCGGCGACGGGCGACGGGTTGGCCGGCATCCGGCGCGCGCTGGCGCGTTACGCGTCGTCGTCGGGCCAGCCTTCGCCCGTGCCGCGATGCAACACGCGGTCGGTATCGAGCACCGCGCCAGCCGCGAATTCGGGCAGCGCCGCGAGCCGGTCGGCCAGCGCGCGGCCGTCGACGTCGGCGAGCGCGAACAGCTGCGCGAAATCGTCGATCACGAAGTAGGTCTTCTGGAACGTGTCGATCCGGTATTTCGTGCGCATCACGCGTTCGAGGTCGAAGCCGAGCCGGTTCGGCGCCGCGCTTTCGAGGCTGTACAGGCTCTCGCCCTTGCTCGACACGATCCCGGCGCCGTAGATCGACAGCCCGTTCGTGCCGCGCGGGTCGCGGATCAGCCCGAATTCAACTGTATACCAGTAGAGGCGAGCGAGCCGCGCAAGCGCCGCTTCGTCGTCGGCGACCGCGAGCGCGGTGCGGCCGTACGCCTGCATGTAGTCGGCGAACACCGGGTCGATCAGCAGCGGCACATGGCCGAACAGGTCGTGGAAGCAGTCGGGTTCCTGCAGGTAGTCGAGCTGGTCGGGACGGCGCATCCACCACGTGACCGGAAAACGCCGGTTCGCGAGATGCCCGAAGAATACGCGGTCCGGCACGAGGCCCGGCACGGCGACGATTTCCCAGCCCGTCGCGGGCTTCAACTGGCGGTTCACGTCCGCGAACGACGGTACGCGATCGGCCGGCAGGTCGATCTTGCCGAGCCCCGCGACGAACGCGTCGCAGGCGCGCCCGCGCAGCAGCGCCGACTGGCGTGCATAGAGCTGCTTCCACACCGCATGGTCGACCTGGCCGTAGCGTTCGAGCGGCTGGTCGATGGTGAAATCTGCGCGGGTTTCGAGGCCCGCATCGAACTGCTCCTGCAGTTTCGCGGTGACGACGGTGGACATGATCAGGCTCTGCACGCTGTGGTTGGGAACCATGCAAGTGTAGAGCGGCCTGCGCGCGGAATGGGCGCAAAGTTGGCGTTGATTTGCCTAATGATGCGATAATCTCGCATAAAATTGCGAATCAATGCGGAGAATGCTCATGCTGGAACTCGATCACTTCGATCTCGCGCTGCTGGACGTGCTGCAGCGCTTCGGTCGCGCGACGCATCAGCAGCTCGGCGAGGAGGTGCCGCTGTCGCCGTCGCAGATCGGCAGGCGGCTGCAGCGGCTCGAGGCGGCCGGCGTGATCGAAGGCTACCGCGTGATGCTGCGGCCCGAAAAGCTCGGGCTCGGCGTCACCGCGTTCACGAGCCTGAAGCTCAAGCACCACGGCGATTCGATCATCGAGCAGTTCCAGCAGCAGATCGACGTGCTGCCGGAAGTGCTCGAATGCCATGCGGTGGTGGGCGATGCCGACTACCTGCTGCGGATCGTCGCGCCCGACCTGAACGCGCTTTCGCAGTTCGTGATGAAGAAGCTGATGCGCGTGCCGGGCGTCGACAGCGTGCGCTCGAACATCGTGCTGACGACCTTCAAGCGCAACGGTGCGCTGCCGCTCGCGCACCTGGCGCCCGGCGCCGCGTGACGCGACGGCCAGAGCAAGCCTGCTATTAGCGGGAACCGGCCCCAGGCGGCGTGTGCCGCACCGTCGCCGGCGGGGCCGGATCAGGCCGCTTCGTGCGGCGTGTCGGCGTTCAGCAGGTCGACGTACGCGACCGCGACGAGGTCGTTCTGCGACACGCCGAGCTTCGTGAACACGTCGTGCGCTTCGGCTTCGCCGCCGGCTTCGTCGTCGTCGGGGCCGAGCACGACTTCCAGTTCGATGAAGTCGCCGAGGCCGTCGACGCGGTCGAGGTGGATGCGCGTGCGGCCCGCGAGGTACACGTGCCGTTCCTTCGTCACGATCCCGCGCGTGGTCAGCGCGGTCGCGAGCAGCGCGTGCATCGCGTCGGGATTCGTCACGGGGCTGCGCGTGTAGTACGACGCCTTCGGGCCGTCGCGGTCGTCGCGCTGGTAGAAGATCAGTTCGGCCGGCGTGCCGTCCTCGAAGCGGCGCAGCTTCAGCCGGCCGCGCGGCACGTCATAGAAGAAATCCTGCTGGCGGTAGAACAGCGGCGCTTCGGCCGCGAGCGTCGCCGCGCGTTCGCGCAGCTGGTCGAATTCGCGGGCGCGGGCTTTGATCTCGATGTTGCGGGCCATGCGGGTCTCCTTCAATCGGGGTCTCGCGGTGTGCGAACGCACAATCTAGCAAAAAGGCGGGGACGGCGGCGTGACGACGGGCAGGGGGCGGCGAGATGACGCGTGTTGCGCGCGACGCCGGCGCCCGGCGTGTGGCGGCCGCGCCTTCATCAGCATCGCTCATATCGCCCATTGGGCTTCGATCAGCCGCAGCGCGGCCGCGATCGTCGGCTCGTCGCACCGCTCGGCGAGCGTCACGAACGTCAGTTCGGTCGGCACCGTCACGCGTTCGACGATCGTCAGCGCGTGCGCGTGCGCTTCGGCCAGCGCGGTCGAGTCGCGCGCGAGCGTCAACCCGATGCCCGATTTGACGAGGTCGAGCATTGACTGCTCCTGGTCGACCTCGGCGACCTTCACGGGCTGCGCGCCGGCTTCCGCAAAGCGCCGCGACAGCAGCCGGTGATGCGCGGACGCCGGCGGCGTCCAGATCCACGGTAGCGCGGCGAGCGCGCGCCAGTCGTGCGCGCGCTGCACGCGCTCCTTCCAGCCGGCCGGCGCGAGCACGCGGTACTGGAAATGCGTGAGTGTGACGGTGTGGAACAGTGCGCCGTCGAGCTGATCGTCCTCGCCCGGCCGGCCGATGTAGTAGCCGACGTCGAGCGCCTGTGCGCGCACCTGTTCGATCACCCAGCCCGACATCCCGTGCCGCAGCGCGGTTTCGATCTGCGGATGGGTCTCGACCAGCGCGCGCAGAAAGCCGCCGAGCCGCAGGAAGCCCGGATCGAGGATCGTGCCGATCCGCAGCCGGCCGCGCACCTCGTGCCGCAGCGCAGCAGCGGCGCGCTGCACGTCGGCGGCCGCGGCGAGCGCGCGTTCCGCGTGCGGCAGTAGCGTCTGGCCGTCGCGCGTGAGCGCGAGCCCGCGCGACGTGCGCGTGAACAGCGTGACGCCGAGCGTTTCCTGCAGATGCTTGATCTGCAGGCTGACGGCCGGCTGCGTCAGGTGCAGTTGCGCGGCGGCACGCGTCAGGTTGCCTTCGCGCGCGACCGTCGCAAACGCGCGGAGCAGGGTGAGATCCATCGTCGTGATATGAGCGCTGCTTATAACGCAGTTCAGCATAACTCATTGGATCGGCGGCCGGCAGCCGGAGTACGCTTCATCGGTCGCGTCGCCCGGCGCGTTCCGGCGGCACCTGGCGGGGAGTATGGCCGGGCAGGCGGGCGCTGCTGCAGACACCCGCCGTGACGCGCTATGCTGGAAATGATGAGCGGCATCGCAGCGCGCGGCGCACAACAACGAGATTTGCATGGGATCGGCGTAAGCGCTAACACCATCCAGCCACGCCATGGGACCGGCGTAAGTGCTAAAGCACGAACTCAGGTCGACCGCCGTGGGGATGGAGTAAGCGCTGAAGCGCCAACTCTGATCGACAGGAGACAAGCAGTGACTACTCAACGCACGCTCGAAGGCGAATTCGACTACGTGATCGTCGGCGCGGGCACCGCGGGCTGCGTGCTCGCGAACCGCCTGACCGAGGATCCCGACATCCACGTGCTGCTGCTCGAAGCGGGTGGCAAGGACGACTATCACTGGATCCATATCCCGGTCGGATATCTGTATTGCATCGGCAACCCGCGCACCGACTGGCTGTACAAGACGCAGCCCGAAGCGGCGCTCAACGGCCGCGCGCTGTCGTATCCGCGCGGCCGCGTGCTCGGCGGCTGCTCGTCGATCAACGGGATGATCTACATGCGCGGCCAGCGCGAGGATTACGACAGCTGGGCGCATGAAACCGGCGATGCGGGCTGGTCGTGGGACAGCGTGCTGCCGATCTTCAAGCGCAGCGAGGATCACCATGCGGGCGCGAGCGATGCGCACGGCGCGGGCGGCTACTGGCGCGTCGAGAAGCAGCGGCTGCGCTGGGAGATCCTCGAATCGTTCGCGCAGGCCGCGCAGCAGACCGGCATCCCTGCGACCGACGATTTCAACCGCGGCGACAATTCCGGGGTCGGCTATTTCGAGGTGAACCAGAAGCGCGGCGTGCGCTGGAATACGTCGAAGGCGTTCCTGCGGCCCGCGATGGCGCGCCCGAACCTGACCGTGATCACCGGCGCGCAGGCGCAGCGCGTGATCTTCGAAGGGCGGCGCGCGGTCGGCGTCGAGTATCACGGCGGCGGCACCGATTATGTCGCGCGGGCGCGTGCGGAAGTGCTGCTGACGTCCGGCGCCGTGAATTCGCCGCAACTGCTCGAACTGTCGGGTATCGGCTGCGGCCGGCGGCTGCAGGCGCTCGGCATCGACGTCGTGCAGGATCTGCCGGGCGTCGGCGAAAACCTGCAGGATCACCTGCAATTGCGGATGGCGTTTCGCGTCGAAGGCGTGCGCACGCTCAACACGCTGTCCGCGCACTGGTGGGGCAAGCTGATGATCGGCGCGGAATACGCGTTGCTGCAGCGCGGGCCGATGTCGATGGCGCCGTCGCAGCTCGGCGCGTTCGCGAAATCCGATCCCGAAGATCCCGCGCTCACGCGCCCCGATCTCGAATACCACGTGCAGCCGCTGTCGCTCGAGCGCTTCGGCGAGCCGCTGCACAGCTTCAACGCGTTCACGGCGTCCGTCTGCCATCTGCGGCCGACGTCGCGCGGCAGCGTGCATGTCACGAGCGCCGATCCGGGCATCGCGCCCGCGATCGCGCCGAACTATCTGTCGACCGACCACGATCGCCATGTCGCCGCGAACGCGCTGCGCCTCACGCGCCGGATCGCGTCCGCGCCGGCGCTTGCGCGCTATCGTCCCGAGGAAATCCTGCCGGGCACACAGTATCGGACCGAGGCAGAACTGATCGAAGCGGCCGGCGCCGTCGGCACGACGATCTTCCATCCGGTCGGCACCTGCCGGATGGGGCGTGCCGACGATGAGCGAGCGGTAGTCGACAGCCGGCTGCGCGTGCGCGGCATCGCGGGGCTGCGGATCGTCGATGCATCGGTGATGCCGTTCATTACGTCGGGCAACACCAATTCGCCGACGCTGATGATCGCCGAGCGTGCGAGCGACATGATTCGTGCCGATCGCCGCGCGGCGCGCGACGCGACGCCGGTGCGAACGGAGGCCACGGTGACGGCCGCGTGACGGCACGCTGACACGCGCGACAGCGGGCCGTCATGCGGGCGCCTACTGATTCGATATGCGAAACAAGCTGCCGTGCCGTTGCAGCGGCCATGCCGGTTGCGGCGGTTCGAACGGCAAGATCCATGCGAGCCGCGCTGCTTTTTCAATTGCACGCGTGCCGCGCCGTGCGGGCGGTCAACAGCCGATGATGCACGTGTCAAAAAAGCGTGGCGAAAAACCGTGCATGGCCGCATGCGGCATCGCGGCCAGCCCTATAAGTGCAAATCCCGATGATTGCACTGCACCAACGGCGCGACAATGTTGCGCAATGTGCATACGCGTCGGCGCGGGAGACCACCCTCGAGGCGTACCACGGCGCCCGGGGGCAGCCGGCTGATCCGCTGACCTGTTCGCGGCCGCTTGCGCCACGCTTCCCGGTGCTTCGCCTGACTTCGTACGGAAGGGAACATGATTCTCGGCGACACGATTCTGGAAACACGCGGACTGACGAAGGAATTCAGGGGTTTCACCGCCGTGAACGGCGTCAACCTGCGTGTGCGGCGCGGCGCGATTCATGCGCTGATCGGGCCGAACGGCGCGGGCAAGACGACCTGCTTCAACCTCCTCACCAAGTTCCTGACACCGACGGCCGGCCAGATCGTCTTCAACGGGATCGACATCACCGACGAGCGGCCTGCGCAGGTGGCACGGCGCGGCATCATCCGCTCGTTCCAGATCTCGGCCGTGTTCCCGCACCTGACCGCGCTGCAGAACGTGCGCATCGGCCTGCAGCGCGCGCTCGGCACCGAATTCCACTTCTGGCGCAGCGAACGCACGCTGAAGCGGCTCGACGATCGCGCGATGGATCTCCTCACGCAGGTCGGCCTCACCGATTTCGCGCACGTGCCGACCGTCGAACTCGCGTACGGCCGCAAGCGTGCGCTCGAGATCGCGACGACGCTCGCGATGGAACCCGAACTGATGCTGCTCGACGAGCCCACGCAGGGGATGGGCCACGAGGACGTCGACCGGGTGACCGCGCTGATCAAGAAGGTCGCGAGCGGCCGCACGATCCTGATGGTCGAGCACAACATGAACGTGATCGCGGGCATCTCCGACACGATCACCGTTCTGCAACGCGGCGAGGTGCTGGCCGAAGGCTCGTACGCGGAAGTGTCGAAGAATCCGCTCGTCATCGAGGCGTACATGGGCAGCGCCGATGCGGCGCTCGCGGGGGCGCACGCATGAAGCACAGCGAACGGGAGGAACGCGAATTGAGCGGCGTCGAGAGCGGTACGCCCGCGCTGGAGATCACGGGCCTGGAGGCCTGGTACGGGGAATCCCACATATTGCACGGTGTCGACTTGACGGTGCATCGCGGCGAGGTCGTCACGCTGCTCGGCCGCAACGGCGCGGGCCGCACGACGACGCTGCGCGCGATCATGGGCCTCACGGGGCGCCGCAGCGGGTCGATCAAGGTCGCGGGCAACGAGACGATCGGCCTCGCGACGCACCGCATCGCGCATTTCGGCATCGGCTACTGCCCGGAGGAGCGTGGAATCTTCTCGAGCCTGTCGTGCGAGGAGAACCTGATGCTGCCGCCGCCGATCGGGTCGCGCGAGCATGCGATGTCGCTCGACGAGATCTACGCGATGTTCCCGAACCTCGCGTCGCGCCGGCAGAGCCAGGGCACGCGGCTGTCCGGCGGCGAGCAGCAGATGCTCGCGGTCGCGCGGATCCTGCGCACCGGCGCGAACCTGCTGCTGCTCGACGAGATTTCCGAAGGCCTCGCGCCGGTGATCGTGCAGGCGCTTGCGCGGATGATCGTCGCGTTGAAGGCGCGCGGCTACACGGTCGTGATGGTCGAACAGAATTTCCGCTTTGCCGCGCCGCTCGCCGACCGCTTCTACGTGATGGAGCATGGCCGCATCGTCGAGCATTTCCGTGCATCCGAACTGGAAGGCAAGATGCCGATCCTTCACGACCTGCTCGGGGTGTGACGCCGCCCCGTTTGCCTTGCCGCTAGCCGTGGCGGCCCTCGAATAACCACAACGCATCAGAACAACAGGAGACGTCAATGAAAATGAAGACCCTCGCACACGCTTGTTTCGCGCTCGCGACCGCCGCACTCACCGCCGGCGCCGCGCATGCCGCGGATACCGTGAAGATCGGCTTCATCACCGACATGTCGGGGCTTTACGCGGATATCGACGGGCAGGGCGGCCTCGAGGCGATCCGCATGGCGGTCGCCGATTTCGGCGGCAAGGTGCTCGGCAAGCCGATCGAGGTCGTCTATGCCGATCACCAGAACAAGGCCGACATCGCCGCATCGAAGGCACGTGAATGGATGGACCGCGGCGGGCTCGACCTGCTGGTCGGCGGCACGAACTCGGCCACCGCGCTGTCGATGAACCAGGTCGCGGCCGAGAAGAAGAAGGTCTACATCAACATCGGCGCGGGCGCCGACACGCTGACCAACGAGCAGTGCACGCCGTACACGATCCACTACGCGTACGACACGATGGCGCTCGCGAAGGGCACCGGTTCGGCGGTGGTGAAGCAGGGCGGCAAGTCGTGGTTCTTCCTGACCGCCGACTACGCGTTCGGCAAGGCGCTCGAGAAGAACACGTCGGATGTCGTGAAGGCGAACGGCGGCCAGGTGCTCGGCTACGTGCGGCACCCGCTGTCGGCGTCGGACTTCTCGTCGTTCCTGTTGCAGGCGCAGTCGTCGAAGGCGCAGATCCTCGGCCTCGCGAACGCGGGCGGCGACACGATCAACGCAATCAAGGCCGCGAAGGAATTCGGCATCACGAAGACGATGAAGCTCGCCGCGCTGCTGATGTTCATCAACGACGTGCACAGCCTCGGCCTCGAGACGACGCAGGGCCTCGTGCTGACCGACAGCTGGTACTGGAACCGCGATGCGGCATCGCGCCAGTGGGCGCAGCGCTACTTCGGCAAGATGAAGAAGATGCCGTCGAGCCTGCAGGCGGCCGACTACTCGTCGGTGACGACCTACCTGAAGGCCGTCCAGGCTGCCGGCACGACCGACTCCGACAAGGTGATGGCCGAGCTGAAGAAGGCGAAGGTCAACGACTTCTACGCGAAGGGCTACATCCGTGCGGACGGCAGCATGATCCACGACATGTACCTGATGGAGGTGAAGAAGCCGTCCGAATCGAAGGAGCCGTGGGACTACTACAAGGTGCTCACGACGATTCCGGGCGAACAGGCGTTCACGACCAAGCAGGAAACGCGCTGCGCGATGTGGAAGTAAGCGGCGCGCCGTGGCGCGCGGCCTGATGCGTGCCACGGCGGCGGGCCGGGCGGTGCGCCGGGCACGCACCTGCCGTGCGCCGCATGCGCGCGCAGCGCCTGACGGTTGCGCGCGCAACGAACCTCATTCTGACAGGCGGCAGATTCGATGGAAATCTTTGGCATTCCGTTGCCGGCGATGCTGAGCCAGTTGTTGCTCGGGCTCGTCAACGGCTCGTTCTACGCGATCCTGAGCCTCGGGCTCGCGGTGATCTTCGGGCTGCTCAACGTGATCAACTTCGCGCATGGCGCGCTGTTCATGCTGGGCGCGATGCTCGCGTGGATGGGGCTGACGTACCTCGGGCTGCCGTACTGGGCGATGCTCTTGCTGGCGCCGCTGGTCGTCGGCGCGTTCGGGATCGCGATCGAGCGCTCGATGCTGCGCTGGCTGTACAAGCTCGATCACCTGTACGGGCTGCTGCTGACGTTCGGCCTGACGCTCGTCGTCGAGGGCGTGTTCCGCTCGATCTACGGATCGTCCGGCCAGCCGTACGACGTGCCGTCGCAGCTTTCCGGCGCGACCAATCTCGGCTTCATGTTCCTGCCGAATTACCGCGCGTGGGTCGTCGTCGCGTCGCTCGCGGTGTGCCTTGCGACGTGGTTCGTGATCGAGAAGACGCGCCTGGGCGCGTACCTGCGCGCGGGCACCGAGAACCCGAAGCTCGTCGAGGCGTTCGGCGTGAACGTGCCGATGATGATCACGCTCACCTACGGCTTCGGCGTCGCGCTCGCCGCGTTCGCGGGCGTGCTGGCCGCGCCGGTGATCCAGGTGTCGCCGCTGATGGGCCAGCCGATGATCATCACCGTGTTCGCGGTGGTCGTGATCGGCGGGATGGGCTCGATCCTCGGCTCGATCGTCACGGGCCTGATGCTCGGCGTGATCGAGGGTTTCACGCGCGTGTTCTATCCCGAAGCGTCGGCCACCGTCGTGTTCGTGATCATGGCGATCGTGCTGCTGTTCCGCCCGGCGGGCCTCTTCGGCAAGGAAAAATGATGCAGAGAAAAGTGCTCTACGGCGTGCTGCTCGCCGCACTGCTCGTCGCGCCGTTCATCGGCGCGTATCCGGTCTTCGTGATGAAGGTGCTCACGTTCGCGCTGTTCGCGGCCGCGTTCAACCTGCTGATCGGCTATACGGGGCTGCTGTCGTTCGGCCATGCGATGTTCCTCGCGACCGCCGGCTACGCGACCGGCTATTCGATGCAGACGCTCGGTTTCACGCCGGAGCTCGGCGTGCTCGTCGGCACCGTCGCCGCGACGCTGCTCGGGCTCGTCGTCGGGTTGTTCGCGATCCGCCGGCAGGGCATCTACTTCGCGATGATCACGCTCGCGTTCGCGCAGATGGTCTACTTCATCTACCTGCAGGCGCCGTTCACGCACGGCGAGGACGGCCTGCAGGGCGTGCCGCGCGGCCACCTGTTCGGGCTGCTCGACCTGTCGAACGACGTCGCGCTGTACTACGTCGTGCTGGCGGTGGTCGTCGTCGCGTGCGCGTTCATCGTGCGGGTCGTCCATTCGCCGTTCGGGCAGGTGCTGGTCGCGATCAAGGAGAACGAGGCGCGCGCGATCTCGCTCGGCTACGACACCGACCGCTTCAAGCTGCTCGCGTTCATCCTGTCGGCCGGGCTCGCGGGGCTGGCCGGCTCGCTGAAGGTGCTCGTGCTCGGCTTCGAGACGCTCTCCGATGCGCACTGGACGATGTCGGGCCTCGTCGTGCTGATGACGCTCGTCGGCGGGATGGGCACGCTGTTCGGGCCGTTGCTGGGCGCGGCGCTGATCGTCGCTTTGGAAGACCGGCTGGGCGACATCGGCGAATGGCTCGCGTCGACGACGGGCGTCGCGTGGTTCCATTCGCTCGGCGAATCGACGACGATCGTCACCGGGCTGATCTTCATCGCGTGCGTGCTCGCGTTCCGGCGCGGCATCGTCGGCGAGATGGTCGCGCGGATCAAGCCGCTCAGGGCGTCCTGAGCGCTTGTCGCGCGCGTCGCGGCACGTTGATGCGAAGCACCATCCGGCGCGCTCCGGAACAGCGTCGCAGCGAGCTCGAGACGGTGCCGCGCGGCAGGCTGGTGCCCCATTTTCGTGCGGCGATGCACCATAGGGGTAAATGCTAAGTTGCCGTGGTGCTTAAGCCTCTTTAAGATTCATTTCAGTTCTGATGCACCGCGAAACGAATTTGCAGGTGGAGAACGAGGAGACAATCGAGGCACAAAGTGCCCGGACCCCAAAGCGCTGTTGGACGGAATCCAACAGCGCTTTTTCATTTGCGTGCACGGATTTCCACCGATGGTGCATCGGCCTGCGCAATTGCCATATTCCGCGCTTGCATTCGCACCGCGCCTTTTCCGCGCTTCGCCGCGTCCCCCGTTTTTTTCCTTTCCCGCAATCCGGTCGCAGATGGCACGTTGCGATGCGCAGGCCGTCCGGGCTTACCCGGTTGGCGTGCGCGAAACGCGTCCGTTACACTTGGCTTTCGCCGACCGCGCGGTCGGGAAAATCGGTCGGCAGTTCTCCTACAAGCACAATGCAGAAGAGGGAGTACGGTTGGATGAGCAGCGCAGGATGATGGATCGGGGCAGAAAGGGCGGCTGGCGCCGCTCGTTCGTCATTGGGTGCGCATCGGCACTTCCCGGCCTTTCCGAGCCGTCCTGCGGCCGGTACGCGCGTTCCTGCGCGATTCGCCGGCATGGTGCCTTCGCCGGTCGTTGCGCTCGCACCCGTTTCGGCATGAACCGCCGCTTTTCCGATTTTTCGCCGCCGCCGCGCGTGGCCGGGCCGAGCCCGGCCGGCGCACCTTCCGGCAATCGTTGCGCGCGCATCGATCGCGCGCTCGCTCCCGCATTTCTTCGCCTTCTTCATCCTGACGACACTGCTGCTGCGCATCGTGGCGGTCGAACGAACGTGTCGGCCGCGATGTACGCGCACGCGCATGCGCCGCGCCGTCGGGATCCTGCCAGGGTGGCGGCGTTTCACGGGAAAACGAGCGTAGGCGCGGCAAGACGAGATAGTTAAATTATTAACTTGTTTGGGAAACGGGAGCCGCCCGAGCGACCCGCGGATTTTTCGAGCAGCGTTTGGAGACAACATAAATGAAGATGAATCGATGGATGGAGGCCGTGCTTGCCGCGGGCCTCGTGTGCGCGGCGGCCACGGCGTCGGCGCAGGTGAAGATCGGCGTGACGCTGTCGGCCACCGGGCCGGCCGCGTCGCTCGGGATTCCGGAAAAGAACACGATCGCGCTGCTGCCGAAGGAAATCGCGGGCAAGAGCGTGCAGTACATCGTGCTCGACGATGCGTCCGACACGAGCCGCGCGGTGCAGAACGTGCGCAAGCTGATCGACGAAGACCACGTCGACGCGATCATCGGTTCGTCCGTCACGCCGAATTCGCTCGCGATGCTCGACCCGGTGTCGCAGGGCAAGACGCCGACGATCTCGCTCGCGGCGAGCGCGCAGATCATCGCGCCGATGGACGCGAAGCGCGCGTGGATGTTCAAGGTGCCGCAGAACGACCAACTGATGGCCGACGCGATCGCCGGCTACATGGCGAAGCACGGCGTGAAGACGGTCGGCTTCATCGGCTTCGCCGATGCGTACGGCGACAGCTGGTACAAGACGTTCAGCGCGGCGGCCGAGAAGAACGGCCTCAAGATCGTGTCGAACGAGCGCTTCAACCGCACCGATGCATCGGTGATGGGGCAGGTGCTGAAGCTGATGGGCTCGAATCCGGATGCGATGCTGATCGCCGGTTCCGGCACGCCGGCGGCGCTGCCGGCCAAGACGCTGAAGGAGCGCGGCTACAAGGGCAAGGTGTACCAGACGCATGGCGTCGCGAACAACGACTTCCTGCGCGTGTGCGGCAAGGATTGCGAAGGCGAGATCCTGCCGGCCGGCCCGGTGCTCGTGACCGACCAGCTCCCGGATTCGAACCCGGTGAAAAAGCCGGCGCTCGGCTACAAGGCCGCGTACGAGAAGGCCTACGGCGCGGGCTCGCTGGCGACGTTCGGCGGCCATGCGTGGGATGCGGGGCTGCTGCTGCAGCGCGCGATTCCCGAAGCGCTGAAGAAGGGCCAGCCGGGCACCGAAGCGTTCCGCGAGGCGCTGCGCGCGTCGCTCGAAAGCGTCAAGGATCTGCCGGTGTCGCACGGCGTGATCAACATGACGTCGACCGATCACAACGGCTTCGACACGCGTGCGCGCGTGATGGTGCAGATCGTCGACGGCAAGTGGAAGCTGCAGGCCGAGTAAGCATCACGTGAAACCGGCGTGCGCGGCGCGAACGGCGCCGTGCCCGCCGTCGGCAGGGCGCCGGGCCTGACGGGCCGAGCCCGTGCCGCATGGAACCACCGGGGTTCGCCGCGTGGCGCGCTGACGCACCGATCTTGCCGTCCGTGCAACCGGCCGTTCCCGTCGCCGTTTTTCCGCAGCATTTTCGATACAAGACACGTATGGATTTCTCGATTGCGGCGATCCTCGCGCAAGACGGCATCACGACCGGCGCCATTTATGCATTGCTGTCGCTGGCGCTCGTGCTGGTGTTTTCCGTTACGCGGGTGATCTTCATTCCCCAGGGCGAATTCGTCGCCTACGGTGCGCTGACGCTTGCGGCGTTGCAGGCGCAGAAATTCCCCGCCACCTGCTGGCTGCTGTTCGTGATGGGCATCGCGTGCTTCCTGCTCGAAGTCGGCGGCCTGATTCGGCATCGCGAACGTCGCCATCAGCTCGGCCGCACGCTCGCGACGCTCGGCAGCCGCTACATCCTGCTGCCGCTCGCGGTGTTCGCGATCACGCGCAGTTTTGCCGTGCAGCCGATGCCGATGCTCGCGCAGATCGCACTGACACTCGCGATCGTCGTGCCGATGGGGCCGTTCGTCTACCGGCTCGTGTACCAGCCGATCGCCGAGGGCACGACGCTGCTGCTGCTGATCGTATCGGTCGCCGTCCATTTCGCGATGGTCGGCCTCGGGCTCGTGATGTTCGGCGCGGAAGGTTCGCGCACCAACGGATTCTCGGACGCGTCGCTGTCGATCGGCAGCATGACGGTGTCGGTGCAGAGCATCCTGGTCGTCGTCACGGCACTCGTGCTGATCGGTGCGCTCTACGTGTACTTCGGCCACACGATCGCAGGCAAGGCGCTGCGCGCGACATCGGTGAACCGGCTCGGCGCGCGGCTCGTCGGCATCGGCACGACCGAAGCAGGGCGGCTCGCGTTCACGTTCGCGGCGGGGCTCGGCGTGCTGTCCGGGATCCTCGTCGGCCCGCTGACGACGATCTACTACGACTCGGGCTTCCTGATCGGCCTGAAGGGCTTCGTCGGCGCGATCATCGGCGGGCTTGTCAGCTATCCGCTCGCGGCCGCCGGCTCGCTGCTCGTCGGCGTGCTCGAATCGTATTCGTCGTTCTGGGCGAGCGCATACAAGGAGGTGATCGTGTTCACGCTGATCATTCCGGTGCTGCTGTGGCGCAGCTTCGTGACGCCGCACGCGGAAGAGGAAGAGGAGTGACGCGATGAAGACGATGGTACGCAACAAGACCTTCTGGGTGTTTCTCGTGGTGCTGTTCGCGCTGCCGGTGCTGCCCGGCGCGCTGCAGGTGCCCGAGTACTGGATCACGCTGCTCAACTACATCGGCCTCTATGCGATCGTCGCGATCGGACTCGTGCTGCTGACGGGCGTCGGCGGGATGACGAGCTTCGGGCAGGCCGCGTTCGTCGGCATCGGCGCATATGCGACCGCGTTCCTGACGACGCGGTACGGTGTGTCGCCGTGGCTCGCGCTGATCGTCGGCGTCGTGCTGACGGCGCTCGTCGCGCTGGTGCTCGGCGCGGTCACGATGCGGCTGTCCGGGCACTTCCTGCCGCTCGGCACGATCGCGTGGGGCCTCGCGCTGTTCTACCTGTTCGGCAACCTCGAACTGCTCGGCAAGTACGACGGGATCAACGGGATTCCGGCGCTGAACCTGTTCGGCATCGCCCTCGACAGCGGCCGCAGCCTGTATTTCCTGATCTGGGCCGTCGTGCTGGCCGCGATCGTGTCGGTACAGAACCTGCTGAACAGTCGGCCGGGTCGCGCGATCCGCGCGCTGCGCGGTGGCGGCGTGATGGCCGAGGCGATGGGCGTCAACACCGCGTGGATGCGCGTCGTGATCTTCGTCTATGCGGCCGTGCTGGCAGCCGTGTCGGGCTTTCTGTACGCGCACCTGCAGCGCGCAGTGAACCCGACCCCGTTCGGCCTGAACCACGGGATCGAATTCCTGTTCATGGCCGTGGTGGGCGGCGTGTCGCATGTCTGGGGCGCGGTACTCGGCGCGGCAATCCTCACCGTGCTGCAGGACTACCTGCAGACGCTGCTGCCGAAGCTGCTCGGCTCGGAAGGCAACTTCGAGATCATCGTGTTCGGCGTGCTGATGGTGCTGCTGCAGCAGTACGCGCGCCAGGGCGTATGGCCATTCGTCGCGAGGCTGTTCCCGCGCGGGCCGCGCGCACATGTGCCCGAGCATGCCGATCCGTTGCCGCAGCGCGCGAAGCCAGCGGCCGGCGAGCCGCTGCTCGTCGTCGACAACGCACGCAAGCAGTTCGGCGGGCTCGTGGCCGTCAACGACGTCAGCTTCGACGTGAAAGCAGGGCAGATCATTGGGCTGATCGGCCCGAACGGCGCCGGCAAGTCGACCACGTTCAACCTCGTGACGGGCGTGCTGAAGCCGACAGGCGGTGCAATCACGTTCCGCGGCGAGCGCATTGACGGGCTCACGTCGCGCCAGATCGTCCGGCGCGGCATCGGTCGCACGTTCCAGCACGTGAAGCTGCTGCCGGCGATGACGGTGCTCGAGAACGTCGCGATCGGCGCGCATCTGCGCGGACATACCGGTGTCTGGCGCAGCGTGGCGCGGCTCAATGCACACGAGGAAGCGCAGTTGCTGGCCGAAGCCGCACGCCAGATCCGCCGCGTCGGGCTTGAAAAGCACATGTACGACGAAGCGGGCAGCCTTGCGCTCGGCCAGCAGCGGATTCTCGAAATCGCGCGTGCACTGTGCTGCGACCCGACGCTGCTGCTGCTCGACGAGCCGGCCGCCGGGCTGCGTTACCAGGAGAAGCAGCAGCTCGCCGACCTGTTGCGGCGGTTGAAGGCGGAAGGCATGAGCGTGTTGCTCGTGGAACATGACATGGATTTCGTGATGAACCTCACCGACCGGCTGGTGGTGATGGAATTCGGCACGCGGATCGCGGAAGGGCTGCCGCAGGACGTGCAGCAGGATCCGGCGGTGCTCGAAGCGTATCTGGGCGGGGTGGAGTGATGACGGACACGACGATGCCGATTCTCGACGTGCGCGGGCTGGCAGTCCGGTACGGGAAAGTGGAGGCGCTGCACGGCGCGGCGATCAAGGTCGGTGCCGGGCAGATCGTCAGCGTGATCGGCCCGAACGGCGCAGGCAAATCGACGCTGCTGAACGCGATCATGGGCGCGCTTCCGGTGACCGGGCATGCGTCGGGCGCGGTCGTGTATCGCGGCAACGACGTCGGCGCGTTGCCGGTCGAGCAGCGCGTCGCGCGCGGGATGTGCCTTGTACCGGAAAAGCGCGAGCTGTTCAGCACGATGACGGTCGAGGACAACCTCGTGCTGGGCGCGTATCGGCGCAGGCAGGCAGGTGAGTCGAACTTCCTCGACCAGCTCGATCACGTGTTCGCGCTGTTTCCGCGGCTGAGGGAGCGGCGCAAACAGGCGGCCGGCACGCTGTCAGGCGGCGAGCGGCAGATGCTCGCGGTCGGCCGCGCACTGATGGGCAAGCCCGACCTGCTGATGCTCGACGAGCCGAGCCTTGGGCTCGCGCCGCTGATCGTGAAGGAGATCTTTCATATCATCAGTGCGTTGCGTGGTACGGGCGTTGCGACGCTGCTGATCGAGCAGAACGCACGGGCCGCGTTGCAGATCTCCGACTACGGTTATGTGCTGGAGACGGGCGAGTTTGCGCTGGAAGGGCCGGCGGCCGAACTTGCGCAGAATCCGCGCGTGATCGAAACGTACCTCGGGTTGGCGAAGAAGACGGCTTGATAGTCGCGGCGGTTGGCGGGAAACGGGCGGCGTGTTTCACGTGAAACACGCCGTTTTTGTTTGTGGGGTTGGAGCAATGTCTCGATGGCCGGTGGTTCGCGGCCAGGGGATAAGTATCTGGGGAATAGTCGGAAGTTCTGTGTGGCGGCGGTGGGTAACGTGTCCACAGAGCGGGTGACGATCCTGCGTCTCGTTCGGGAGTGGATGGCCGCGTGTTCCACAGGCTGGATTCGTGGTGCATGGATCTCTGCACAGGCTGACGATGTGCCGAATCTCGGGGATAAGTGCCGGACCAACAACAGGGAAGTCTGTGAGGAGGCGGGGGCACAGGATCTGGCGCCAAGGCTGTCATATCGGCCACAGGAGTCGATGTCGGTCTGTCCTCTACGGGCCATTTCCCCGCTGATCTATTTTTTGCACAGCCACGACGATGTGCGCCATCCCGGCCGGGAGCCTTGCTAGAGAAGGCACGCCCCCACGAATTCACCCAGCCGCAGCCGAAAAAAACGACGAAATGAACAGACCCTACCATTCGGACGGCCTTCGAGTGAAAAGCGAACCCGCTATAATTCGGCCCATACATTTCTCTGATAGGTTCGTGCGCAGCCCTGCGTACGGAATCCACCATGCTTTTTCCCACAGAATTTGACGTCATCGTCGTCGGTGGCGGTCACGCCGGCACGGAAGCGGCGCTGGCGTCCGCCCGGATGGGCGCGAAGACGCTGCTGCTGACCCACAACATCGAAACGCTCGGGCAGATGAGCTGCAATCCGTCGATCGGCGGCATTGGCAAGGGCCATCTGGTCAAGGAAGTCGACGCGCTGGGCGGCGCGATGGCCGCCGCGACGGACGAGAGCGGTATTCAGTTCCGGATCCTCAATTCGTCGAAAGGCCCGGCCGTGCGTGCGACGCGTGCGCAGGCCGACCGCATCCTGTACAAGGCCGCGATCCGCCACCGGCTCGAGAATCAGCCGAACCTGTGGCTGTTCCAGCAGGCCGTCGACGACCTGATGGTCGAAGGCGACCGCGTGGTGGGCGCCGTCACGCAAATCGGCATCCGCTTCCGTGCTCGCGCAGTCGTGCTGACGGCCGGTACGTTCCTCGACGGCAAGATCCACGTCGGCCTGAACAACTACACGGGCGGTCGCGCGGGCGATCCGGCGGCCGTGTCGCTGTCGTCGCGCCTGAAGGAGCTGAAGCTGCCGCAGGGCCGCCTGAAGACCGGTACGCCGCCGCGTATCGACGGCCGAACGATCGACTTCTCGAAGCTGGACGAGCAGCCGGGCGACCTCGATCCGATCCCCGTGTTCTCGTTCCTGGGCCGCGCGGAGCAGCATCCGCAGCAGTTGCCGTGCTGGGTCACGCATACGAACGAGCGCACGCACGACATCATTCGCGGCGGCCTCGACCGTTCGCCTATGTATACAGGCGTGATCGAAGGCGTAGGGCCGCGTTATTGTCCGTCGATCGAGGACAAGATCCATCGGTTCGCATCGAAGGAATCTCACCAGATCTTCCTCGAGCCGGAAGGGCTGACGACCAACGAGTTCTACCCGAACGGGATCTCGACGAGCCTTCCGTTCGACGTCCAGCTCGAGCTCGTGCACTCGATGCGCGGCCTCGAGAACGCGCATATCCTGCGCCCCGGCTACGCGATCGAGTACGACTACTTCGACCCGCGCGCGCTGAAGGCATCGCTCGAGACGAAGGCGATCAACGGGCTGTTCTTTGCGGGCCAGATCAACGGCACGACCGGCTATGAAGAAGCGGCCGCGCAAGGCCTGCTGGCCGGCCTCAATGCGGGCCGCTACGTGCAGGAGAAGGACGCATGGTGCCCGCGCCGCGACCAGGCATACCTTGGCGTGCTGGTCGATGATCTCGTGACGCGCGGTGTGGCCGAGCCGTACCGGATGTTCACGAGCCGCGCCGAATATCGCTTGAGCCTGCGTGAAGACAACGCCGACATGCGCTTGACCGAGATCGGCCGCGAACTGGGCCTCGTCGACGACGTGCGTTGGGACGCATTCAGCCGGAAACGCGACGCTGTTTCACGTGAAACCGAACGCCTGAAGTCGACGTGGGTCACGCCGAAGACGCTGCCGCCGGAAGAGGCGACCGCGCTGCTCGGCAAGGCGATCGATCACGAATACAGCCTCGCCGAGTTGCTGCGCCGTCCGGGCGTCAGCTACGACGGCGTGTGCGGCCTGAAAGGCGGCGAATGCGGCCCGGCCGAGCCGTTGACCGACGATTCGGTGCTGCTCGAACAGATCAAGGAGCAGGTCGAGATCGGCATCAAGTATCAGGGTTATATCGAGCGCCAGGCGTCCGAGATCGAACGTAACGACGCGAACGAGAACACGCGTCTGCCGGACGGTATCGATTACCGCGAAGTTCGTGGCCTGTCGTTCGAGGTGAGCCAGAAGCTCAACGAGTTCCGGCCGGAAACGATCGGGCAGGCGTCGCGCATTTCGGGCGTCACGCCGGCGGCGATCTCGCTGCTGATGGTGCACCTGAAGCGCCGCGGCCTGGGCCGCCGTAATGGCACTGCCGCAGAGGCAACGGAGCAGGGGGACGGCGCCGTCCCGACGCAACAATGACGGCGCGTCGCGCGCCGGCGGTTAATCGGGACATACTGGAAGGGATGCTCGTCGACGGCACGACGGCGCTCGACCTTGCACTCACGGATGCACAACGCAACCAGTTGCTCGACTATGTCGCGCTGCTCGGCAAGTGGAACGCGGTCTACAACCTGACCGCGATTCGCGACCCGAAGCAGATGCTGATTCAGCACATCCTCGATTCGCTTTCGATCGTCCCGCATCTGCGTGGCCGTGCGTCGGCCCGCGTGCTCGACGTCGGCTCTGGCGGCGGGTTGCCCGGGATCGTGCTGGCGATCGTCGAGCCGGACTGGCAGGTCACGCTGAACGATATCGTGCAGAAGAAGTCGGCATTCCAGACGCAGATGCGCGCGGAGCTGAAGCTCGCGAACCTGTCGGTGGTCACCGGGCGAGTCGAATCGCTGCAGCCGGGCGTCGAAGTGCCGGAAAAATTCGACATGATCGTATCCCGCGCCTTCGCTGATCTGTCCGACTTCGTTAAACTTGCTCGACATCTGGTTGCGCCGGGCGGATCGATCTGGGCAATGAAGGGCGTACACCCGGACGACGAGATTGCACGGTTGCCGGAAGGCAGCCGTGTGAAGCAGACGATGCGGCTGGCGGTGCCGATGCTCGATGCCGAGCGGCATCTGATCGAAGTGGCCGTCGACGAAGCGAAATGAAGGCGCGCGGTACGCGCCGTTTGTTTGAAGGTAAAGGGAACACACCAACGATGGCAAAGATCTTCTGCGTTGCGAACCAGAAGGGGGGCGTCGGCAAGACGACGACATCGGTCAATCTCGCCGCAAGCCTTGCAGCGCAGGAGCAACGAGTCCTGCTGATCGATCTCGACCCGCAAGGCAACGCGACGATGGGCAGCGGGATCGACAAGGCCGCGTGCGAATCGACCGTGTACGAGGTGCTGATCGACGGCGTGTCGGTGACCGATGCACGCGTGCGTCCCGAAGGCGTCACCTACGACGTGCTGCCCGCGAACCGCGAGCTGTCCGGTGCCGAGATCGAACTGATCAGCATCGACAACCGCGAGCGCCGGCTGAAGGCCGCGCTCGAGCACGTGGCCGATGACTACGACTTCGTGCTGATCGATTGCCCGCCGACGCTGTCGCTGCTGACGCTGAACGGGCTGTGCGCGGCGCACGGCGTCGTGATCCCGATGCAGTGCGAGTACTTCGCGCTGGAAGGGCTGTCGGACCTCGTCAACACGATCAAGCAGGTTCACGCGAACATGAACCGCGACCTGAAGATCATCGGCTTGCTGCGCGTGATGTTCGATCCGCGCATCACGCTGCAGCAGCAAGTCTCCGATCAACTGAAAGCGCACTTCGGCGACAAGGTGTTCGACGCGGTAATTCCGCGCAACGTGCGCCTGGCGGAAGCGCCGAGTTACGGGCTGCCGGGCGTCGTGTTCGACCGCAACTCGCGTGGTGCGCAGGCGTATATCCAGTTCGGTGCCGAGATGATCGAACGCGTTCGCGCGTTCGAGGTGTCGTGATCCGGACATGAGCGAAGCGAGGAAGAAAGACATGAACGCGGTACCAAAGAAGAAGGGCTTGGGACGTGGCCTCGAAGCGCTGCTCGGCGGCAGCGCCGATATCACTGAAGCGGTGAAGATCGAAGGGGCGCCGAACACGCTCGCGCTCGGCAAGCTGCAGGCCGGCAAGTACCAGCCGCGGACGCGGATGGACGAAGGCAGCCTGCAGGAGCTGGCGGCAAGCATTCGCGCGCAGGGCGTGATGCAGCCGATCCTGGTACGGCCCATTTCATCAGACAAATACGAGATCATCGCGGGCGAGCGGCGTTTCCGCGCGGCGCGCCTGGCAGGCCTCGACGAAGTGCCGGTGCTCGTGAAGGATGTGTCCGATCAGGCCGCCGCGGCGATGGCGCTGATCGAAAACATCCAGCGCGAGGATCTGAACCCGCTTGAAGAGGCGCACGGCATCCAGCGCCTGCTCGACGAGTTCGGTTTCACGCATGAACAGGCGGCCGAATCGGTCGGCCGTTCGCGCAGCGCGGTGTCGAACCTGCTGCGCCTGCTGAACCTCGCTTCGCCGGTGCAGACGATGCTGCTGGCCGGCGATCTCGACATGGGGCACGCGCGCGCGCTGCTCGCCGTCGACGCGGCAACGCAGATCACGCTCGCCCATCAGGTCGTCAACAAGCGCATGTCGGTGCGCGAAACCGAGAAGCTCGTCGCACATACGACGAAGGAAGTGCCGGCCGTGAAGGCGCGCGCGAAGGACGACGGCGGCCGCGACACGCGCCGTCTCGAGGAGGAGTTGTCTGACCTGCTCGCGTCGACGGTGAAGATCAAGCTCGGCCGCCGCGGGCGAGGGCAGGTGATGATCGACTTCGGCAACCTCGACGCGCTCGAGGGCATTCTCGCGCGGCTGCGCGGCAACGTAGCGACCGAAGAGTAACGAGTTGACGATGAAGGAGACGGGCGCACCGGCGCCGCGCCGGTGGCTCGGATGGCTTGTGCAGGAGCCCGTGCTATCGGTGCTCGTGCTTGGCCTGCTCGTGCTGCAATGGGTGCGTCCGCAACCATTTTCCGTACTCGCCGGTCGAGTCGACTGGCAGACGGTCGCGACGCTCGCGGGCCTGCTGATGCTGACCAAGGCGCTCGAGTTGTCCGGCTGCCTGATGTGGCTCGCGCACCGCATCGTGCATCACGTGCATTCCGAGCGCGGGCTCGCGATGTTGCTCGTCGTGTTCGCGGCAGCGCTGTCGATGTGGCTGACCAACGACGTCGCGCTGTTCGTCGTCGTGCCGTTGATGGTGTCGCTGCGTACGCTGACGCCGCTGCCGTTCCGGCGGCTCGTGATCGTCGTCGCGCTGGCCGTCAATGCGGGGTCCGTCGCGACGCCGCTCGGCAATCCTCAGAATCTTTTCCTGTGGCAATTGAGCGGCATGTCGTTCGGCCGCTTCGTGGTCACGCTCGGGCCGCTCGCGATCGCGCTGATGGCGCTGCTGCTCGCGCTGACCGCGTGCGCGTTTCGCGCGAAACCGCTCGACCTGTCCGGCGACGTCGTCGCATTGCCCGTGCAGCGCATGCACGCGCTGATCGCCGCGGTGCTGTTCGCGGCATTCGTGCTGCTCGCCGATGCGCACCATCCGCTGCCGGGTCTGGTTGCGGTCGCGATCGTGCTGTTCGTCGTAAAACGTGACGCAGTCCTGAAGATCGACTGGCTGCTGCTGCTGATCTTCGTACTGATGTTCGTGGTGCTGCGCAGCGCGGCTGCGCTGCCCGTCGTGCACGACGCGATTGCGCATGCGCGCCTCGATTCGCCGCTGCGCGTATTTGCGGCCGGCGCCGTCCTGTCGCAGGGGATCAGCAACGTGCCGGCCGCTATCCTGCTATCGGAATTCACGCACGACTGGCGCGCGCTCGCGTTCGGCGTATCGGTCGGCGGCTTCGGTTTCGCGATCGGTTCGCTCGCGAACCTGATCGCGGTGCGTCTCGCGAAGGAGCCGCGCATGTGGCTGCCGTTCCACCTGGTCTCGATTCCGTTCGCGCTCGTGAGCGCGGTACTCGGCGCGTGGCTGCTCGTGCACGGTTGAGCGTTGCGGCACAGGTGTGCGGTTCGAGAGGCGGGGAGGGTGCACAGCGTTCGCGATGGTTGCGAGGCTGTTGATAAGTGCGGCGATTCGCAGTCGATCGTCTGTGGTGGCGCGACAACTGACTGGATGGTTCGATGCGCCGGCATCCGATCGAATTGCGTGTATCGGGTGCGGCTGACTGGCCGCAGTGTTTTGCTTGTCCGGGGATGTCGCGCCGAGTCGTTCCGGGCAGTTGCATCACAGCGGATTTTCGGCGGCGATCGTGCCGTTTCGTTCGATCCCGCGTCGGGCATCGCTTCCACGCCATCCACCGTCACCGGACATTTTTCGAGCAAGAAATGCCGGGGCAAAAATTTGACCTTACAACTGTCATCGTACGTCGTCGAATCGCGTGTTTTTCACATGATGAGGCGTCGTTTTATGCAGGTTTTTGTCGCGTCTAAAGCCTTGAATCACTTGCAACTATCGCTTACAATCGCCCGGATTTGTTAGCTAGGCACCCCTGAAAGCTTTCGGAAAGCTTGGGGCCGGATTCAAGGATTTTGCGGAAGATTGCGATGGCGGGTCAGGCGCCGGACGACAGGCACGATGATCAGCGCACGCAACGCACCGCTTCGGCGGCCGGCGAGCGGCGCGAATCCGACGATGACTGGGATGCCGAGCAGCAAGATAACAATATCGTTCCGCTCACACGGGCAGAAGCCGAGAGGCTGTTCGGTCCGGACGTGAGCAAGCCCTCGCGCGTGACCCCCTACAAGGTGGTGTTCGCGCAAGTGGTCTTGTCCCTGGTTGCAACGCTGGCGTGGTGGCTGTTTTCGAAGTCGCCGGGCGCCGCTGCGCAATCCGCGTTTCTGGGTGGAGCGATCGGCTGGGTACCAAGTGCGCTGTTCGTGGCACGACTGAAGGCAGGTGGTTCGGCCACCGTGATGAGCTGGGTGATGGGCGAAGCCCTGAAGCTCGGCCTGACGATCGGGATGTTCGCAGCAGTGGCGTTCGGCTGGGCCGGCGTGCACTGGGTGCCGTTCCTCGTCACGTACCTCGTCGTGCTGAAGACGTACTGGATCGCGCTGGCCTGGCGGTAAGCAACAAGCAGCGTGCGGTTTCGACAACGAACCGCACCGGCCCGTTCCCGCAATAGCGTGTTGCGGAACAGGCAAAACGATTTTCGACAATTTGGGTGGCATTAACGATATGGCAGCTAGCGAAGGCACGCGCGGTCCGGATCCGTCCGAGTACATTGCGCACCACTTGCAGAATTTCTCCACCTCGCATCAGACGTCGATTTTCGACATCCACGTCTGGAATCTCGACACGCTGTTCTGGTCGATCGTATGCGGCATCGTGACGATCCTCCTGCTGCGTCTGGCCGCCCGCAAGGCGACGTCGGGCGTGCCGGGCCGTTTCCAGTGCGCGATCGAGATGCTCGTCGAAATGGTCGAAGACCAGTCGAAGGCCATCGTCCACGGCAATCGCACCTTCATCGCTCCGCTCGCCCTCACGGTGTTCGTTTGGGTCGCGCTGATGAACTCGCTCGACTTCCTCCCGGTCGACCTGCCGGGCCGCGTCATCGGCCTGCTCGGTCTGTCGGACGTGATTTCCCACCATCGCATCGTCCCGACGGCCGACCTGAACGGCACGCTCGGCATCGCGCTCGGCGTGTTCGTCCTGATGATCTACTACAGCATCAAGATCAAGGGCGCGGGCGGCTTCGTGCATGAGCTGCTGTCGGCCCCGTTCGGTGCCCACCCGCTGCTGTGGATCCCGAACCTCGCGCTCAACATCGTCGAATATCTCGCGAAGACCGTCTCCCTCGGTATGCGGTTGTTCGGCAACATGTACGCGGGTGAGCTGTTGTTCCTGTTGATCGCCCTGCTCGGCAGCATGTGGAGCTTCGGTGGCGACGCAACGTTCCTCGGCTTCGTTGGTCACGTGATCGCGGGTAGCGTCTGGGCAATCTTCCACATCCTGATTGTTCTGTTGCAGGCATTCATTTTCATGATGCTGACGCTGGTGTATCTCGGCCAGGCGCACGACACGCACTAAGCGCGGCGTGCAAGAAAGAGTCTTCGTTTTAGTTTTTTAAATCTCAGTTCCAAGTCTTTTCACAAAGGAGTGATCATGCAAGCTTACATCGCCAACATCCAGGGTCTGACCGCCATCGGTATCGGCATCATCATCGGCCTGGGTGCAATCGGCGCCTGTATCGGTATCGCGCTGATGGGTGGCAAGTACATCGAAGCCTGCGCACGTCAGCCGGAACTCATCAACCCGCTGCAAACGAAGATGTTCCTGCTGGCTGGTCTGATCGACGCTGCATTCCTGATCGGCGTTGGTGTCGCAATGCTGTTCGCGTTCGCGAACCCGCTCCTGTCGAAGCTCGTCGCAGGCTAAGGTTCCTCGGAAATATGCGTCCGGCGCAAGCCGGCGCAGGGCGGAACGGAGACTTGGGGCGCTGATCGAATGCAACTCGATGAGCGCCTTACCGTTTCATTTTTCCGGAATAGCAGATAAGGAAACACCGTGAATCTCAACGCAACTCTGTTTGCGCAAATGGTCGTGTTCCTGGTCCTCGCGTGGTTCACGATGAAGTTCGTGTGGCCGCCGTTGATCAACGCCCTCGACGAACGTTCGAAGAAGATCGCCGACGGCCTCGCCGCCGCGGAGAAGGGCAAGGCGGAACTCGACGCAGCGCACAAGCGCGTGGACCAGGAACTCGCGCAGGCCCGCAACGACGGCCAGCAGCGCATCGCCGACGCTGAAAAGCGTGCGCAGGCGGTCGCCGAGGAAATCAAGGCCAACGCCCAGGCTGAAGCCGCCCGCATCGTCGCCCAGGCGAAGGCGGAAGCAGAACAGCAAATCGTGAAGGCGCGCGAAGCGCTGCGTGGCGAAGTCGCTACGCTGGCCGTGAAGGGCGCCGAGCAGATCCTGAAGCGCGAAGTCGATCAAACGGCCCACGCCCAACTGCTGAATCAACTGAAAGCCGAGCTCTGATCATGGCCGAACTTGCAACCATCGCCCGCCCTTACGCAGAAGCGCTGTTCCGCGTGGCCGAGGGCGGTGACATCGCCGCCTGGTCCACGCTCGTGCAAGAGCTGGCCCAGGTTGCGCATCTGCCGGAAGTACTGTCGGTCGCGTCGAGCCCGAAGGTGACGCGCACGCAAGTAGCCGAGCTGCTGCTTGCTGCGGTGAAGTCGCCGCTCGCGGCCGGCGCCGAAGCGAAGAACCTCGTGCAGATGCTGGTCGACAATCATCGCATCGCGCTGCTGCCGGAAATCGCCGAGCAGTTCGAGGCGCTCAAGAACGAACGTGAAGGTGCTGCCGACGCCGAGATCGTGAGCGCGTTTCCGCTGAACGGCGCGGATCTCGAAAGTCTCGTCTCGGGCCTCGAACGCAAGTTCAAGCGCAAGCTGAAACCGACGGTCGAAGTCGATTCGTCGCTGATCGGCGGCGTGCGCGTGACGGTCGGCGACGAAGTGCTCGACACCTCGGTTCGCGCGCGCCTCGCATCGATGCAGGCTGCCTTGACCGCCTGAGCGCCACGCCGGCACGCAACAGAATTGACTATCAGGAGCGAATAATGCAACTCAATCCCTCTGAGATCAGCGAGCTGATCAAGAGCCGGATCCAGGGCCTTGAAGCGAGCGCAGACGTTCGCAACCAGGGCACCGTGATCTCCGTGACCGACGGTATCGTGCGTATCCACGGCCTGTCGGACGTGATGCAGGGCGAAATGCTCGAGTTTCCGGGCAACACGTTCGGCCTCGCGCTGAACCTCGAGCGCGACTCGGTCGGCGCGGTGATTCTCGGCGAATACGAACACATCTCGGAAGGCGACGTCGTCAAGACGACGGGTCGCATTCTGGAAGTCCCGGTCGGCCCGGAACTCGTCGGCCGCGTGGTCGATGCGCTCGGCAACCCGATCGACGGCAAGGGCCCGGTCAACGCGAAGCTGACCGACGCGATCGAAAAGATCGCCCCGGGCGTGATCTGGCGCAAGTCGGTGTCGCAGCCGGTGCAGACGGGCATCAAGTCGATCGACGCGATGGTGCCGATCGGCCGTGGCCAGCGTGAGCTGATCATCGGCGACCGTCAGTGCGGCAAGACCGCGGTGGCGCTCGACGCGATCATCAACCAGAAGGGCAAGGACCTGATCTGTATCTACGTCGCGATCGGCCAGAAGGCTTCGTCGATCATGAACGTGGTTCGCAAGCTCGAAGAAACGGGCGCGATGGAATACACGATCGTCGTCGCCGCCACGGCATCGGATTCCGCAGCAATGCAGTATCTGGCACCGTACGCCGGCTGCACGATGGGCGAATACTTCCGCGACCGCGGCCAGGACGCGCTGATCATTTATGACGACTTGACCAAGCAGGCTTGGGCATACCGTCAGATCTCGCTGCTGCTGCGCCGCCCGCCGGGCCGTGAAGCGTACCCGGGCGACGTGTTCTATCTGCACTCGCGTCTGCTGGAGCGTGCGGCTCGCGTGTCGGAAGAGTACGTCGAGAAGTTCACGAACGGCGAAGTGAAGGGCAAGAGCGGTTCGCTGACGGCATTGCCGGTCATCGAAACGCAGGCAGGCGACGTGACCGCGTTCGTTCCGACGAACGTGATCTCGATTACCGACGGCCAGATCTTCCTGGAAACCGACCTGTTCAACGCAGGCATCCGCCCAGCAATCAACGCCGGCGTGTCGGTGTCGCGAGTCGGTGGCGCCGCTCAGACGAAGGTCGTGAAGAAGCTGTCGGGCGGTATCCGTACCGACCTCGCGCAGTACCGTGAACTGGCCGCATTCGCGCAGTTCGCATCCGACCTCGACGAAGCGACCCGCAAGCAGCTCGAGCGCGGCCGCCGCGTGACGGAACTGCTGAAGCAGCCGCAGTACCAGCCGCTGCAGGTGTGGGAACTGGCCGTGTCGCTGTACGCCGCGAACAACGGCTACCTCGACGACCTCGACGTGAAGCAAGTGCTGCCGTTCGAGAAGGGCCTGCGCGAAAGCCTGAAGACCAGCAACGCTGACCTCATCAAGCGCATCGAAGACACCAAGGATCTCTCGAAGGACGACGAAGGCGCACTGCGCTCGGCGATCGAATCCTTCAAGAAGTCCGGTGCCTATTGATCCGCGAGTGACACACTGAGGCCGCGCGGGTGCTGATGCGCCCGCGCCGCTTCGGTCAAGGAGCAAGCTATGGCTGGAATGAAGGAAATTCGCGGCAAGATCAAGAGCGTGCAGAACACGCGCAAGATCACGAAGGCGATGGAGATGGTGGCCGCATCGAAGATGCGCCGCGCGCAGGAACGCATGCGCGCTGCTCGTCCGTACGCGGACAAGGTCCGTGCCATCGCCGCGCACATGAGCCGTGCGAACCCGGAGTACCGCCACCCGTTCATGGTGGCGAACGACGGCACGAACACGGCCGGCATCATCCTCGTCACGACGGACAAGGGTCTGTGCGGTGGTCTGAACACCAACGTGCTGCGTGCGACGGTGCAGAAGTTCAAGGAGCTGGAAGAGAAGGGCCAGAAGGTCGAAGCCACCGCGATCGGTAGCAAGGGCCTCGGGTTCCTGAACCGCTTCGGCGCGAAGGTGATGTCGCAGGTCGTGCACCTCGGCGACACCCCGCATCTGGACAAGCTGATCGGCGCGGTGAAGACGCAGCTCGACCTGTACTCGGAAGGCAAGCTGTCGGCGGTTTATATCGCTTACACGCGCTTCGTCAACACGATGAAGCAGGAAGCCGTGATCGAGCAGCTGCTGCCGCTGTCGTCGGAGCACTTCGAGGCCGATGACGGTACGCCGGCCACGTCGTGGGACTACATCTACGAGCCGGACGCGCAGGCAGTCGTCGACGAACTGCTCGTGCGTTACGTCGAGGCGCTGGTGTACCAGGCCGTCGCGGAGAACATGGCGTCCGAGCAATCGGCGCGGATGGTCGCGATGAAGGCCGCGTCCGACAACGCGAAGACGGTGATCAGCGAATTGCAGCTCGTGTACAACAAGAGCCGTCAGGCCGCGATTACGAAAGAACTGTCGGAGATCGTCGGCGGCGCAGCCGCTGTTTAAGCGCGCGCCCGGACGACAACTGCGCCTTTGCGCGAGTAAAGAATCAGGTATTTAAAGGAAAAGCGATGAGTACTGCTGCTTTGGTAGAAGGCAAGATCGTACAGTGCATCGGCGCCGTTATCGACGTGGAATTCCCGCGCGACAGCATGCCGAAGATCTACGACGCGCTTATTCTCGATGGCTCGGAACTGACGCTCGAAGTCCAGCAGCAGCTGGGCGACGGCGTGGTCCGCACCATTTGTCTGGGTGCATCCGACGGCCTGCGCCGCGGTCTGACCGTGAAGAACACGGCAAATCCGATCTCGGTGCCGGTCGGCAAGCCGACCCTCGGCCGGATCATGGACGTGCTCGGCCGTCCGATCGACGAAGCCGGCCCGATCGTGAGCGAACACACGCGCTCGATCCACCAGAAGGCTCCGGCGTTCGACGAACTGTCGCCGTCGACCGAACTGCTCGAAACGGGTATCAAGGTCATCGACCTGATCTGCCCGTTCGCAAAGGGCGGCAAGGTTGGCCTGTTCGGCGGTGCCGGCGTGGGCAAGACCGTCAACATGATGGAGCTCATCAACAACATCGCGAAGGAACACGGCGGTTACTCCGTGTTCGCGGGCGTGGGCGAGCGTACCCGTGAAGGGAACGACTTCTACCACGAAATGAAGGACTCGAACGTTCTCGACAAGGTCGCGCTGGTGTACGGCCAGATGAACGAGCCGCCGGGCAACCGTCTGCGCGTCGCGCTGACCGGCCTGACGATGGCCGAGCACTTCCGTGACGAAGGCCTCGACGTGCTGTTCTTCGTCGACAACATCTACCGTTTCACGCTGGCCGGTACCGAAGTGTCGGCACTGCTCGGCCGTATGCCGTCGGCAGTGGGCTATCAGCCGACGCTGGCTGAAGAAATGGGCAAGCTGCAAGAGCGCATCACGTCGACCAAGAAGGGCTCGATCACGTCGGTCCAGGCCGTGTACGTCCCTGCGGACGACTTGACCGACCCGTCGCCGGCTACGACCTTCGGCCACCTTGACGCAACCGTCGTTCTGTCGCGTGACATCGCTTCGCTGGGTATCTACCCGGCGGTCGACCCGCTCGACTCGACGTCGCGCCAGATCGACCCGAACGTGATCGGTGAAGAGCACTACTCGATCACCCGTCGCGTTCAGCAGACGCTGCAGCGCTACAAGGAACTGCGCGACATCATCGCGATTCTGGGCATGGACGAACTGTCGCCGGAAGACAAGCTGTCGGTCGCGCGCGCACGTAAGATCCAGCGTTTCCTGTCGCAGCCGTTCCACGTCGCTGAAGTGTTCACGGGCTCGCCGGGCAAGTACGTGCCGCTGAAGGAAACGATCCGCGGCTTCAAGATGATCGTCGACGGCGAGTGCGACCACCTGCCGGAACAGGCGTTCTACATGGTCGGCACGATCGACGAAGCCTTCGAGAAGGCCAAGAAGATCCAGTAAAGGTCTGAGTGGTAGCAAGCTGGTGCGATCCGGCCTCGGTGCAGTGAATCGCTGTTGTCGATTTGCTTCACGGCCGGTCGCGCCGACCGCAACACGCTCAACCGCCGTGCATGGGACGGGAGTAAGCGCCGAAGCGCTAACTCCCGTCGACAGGAGTCGATATGGCAACCATCAAAGTAGACGTCGTCAGCGCGGAAGAGCAGATCTTCTCGGGCGAGGCGAAATTCGTCGCGCTGCCGGGCGAAACGGGTGAGCTGGGTATTCTGCCGGGCCACACGCCGCTGATCACGCGGATTCGTCCGGGGGCGGTGCGCATCGAAGTCGAGGGCGGCAACGACGAATTCGTGTTCGTCGCGGGCGGCATTCTCGAAGTGCAGCCGGGCGCCGTGACGGTGCTCGCCGATACCGCGATCCGCGGCAAGGACCTCGACGCGGCGAAAGCCGAGGAAGCGCGCAAGCGTGCCGAGGAAACGCTGCAGAACGCGAAGTCGGACCTCGACCTCGCGAAGGCGCAATCCGAGCTCGCGACCGCGATGGCGCAGCTCGAGGCGATCCAGCGTCTGGCGAAGATCCGCAGCCGGCACTGAGCCGCGCCGCGTATCCCGCGAAAGAAAGCAGCCTTCGGGCTGCTTTTTTTTCGCCTGTCCTTTGCGTGCCGCGGTGTTTCGTCCGGTCGTGCTATTTCATCCGTCCGCCGCGAATTGATGTCAGAGTGTCGTCAGCGGAGCGCGTCATCATCCGCAGTCAGGCCGCCCGCCGCGAGTGTGGCGACGGAGGCGGGCGCAGCAAGCGCACGCGGGCCGATCGGACAAAAAAGACGGAGACATTCATGGCAGCAGACCTTGGCGTGGGGGCGCTGATCGCGCCCGAAAACGGACTGTCGTACGTGCGCGGCGCGACCGACGTGCCGCTATCCGAAGCGACGATCGGCCGGTTCCTGCGCGATACCGCCGGCCGCTTTCCCGAACGCCCGGCGGTCGTGTTCCGCGAGCAGCAGGTGCGCTGGACCTGGCGCGAATTCGCGGACGAGGTCGACGTGCTCGCGGCCGGCCTCGCCGCGCTCGGGATCGTGAAGGGCGACTGCGTCGGCATCTGGTCGCCGAACCGCAGCGAATGGCTGCTCACGCAGTTCGCGACCGCGCGTATCGGCGCGATACTCGTCAACATCAATCCGGCCTACCGGCTGTCGGAACTCGAATACGCGCTGAACAAGGTCGGCTGCAAGGCCGTGATCGCGGCCGAGCGCTTCAAGTCGTCGGCGTATGTCGAGATGCTGCAGACCATCGCGCCGGAGCTCGCGGCCGCGACGCCGGGCGACCTGCATGCGGCACGCGTGCCGAGCCTGCGCACGGTCGTGTCGATGGGCGACGTCGCGCCGGCCGGCATGTTCCGCTTCGCGGACGTGATGACGCGCGGCCGCCAGGCCGTCGACCCCGCGCTGCTCGATGCGATCGGCGCGACGCTCGAGTCCACCGACGCGATCAACATCCAGTTCACGAGCGGCACGACGGGCAGCCCGAAGGGCGCGACGCTCACGCACCGCAACGTCGTCAACAACGCGCGCTCGATCGCGATGGCAATGCGCTTCACCGAGGAGGATTCGCTTTGCATTCCCGTGCCGCTGTATCACTGCTTCGGGATGGTGCTCGCGGTACTCGCGTGCGTATCGAAGGGCGCGGCGATGGTGTTCCCGGGTGAAGCATTCGACCCGGTCGCGACGCTCGCGGCCGTGGCCGACGAACGCTGCACCGCGCTGCACGGCGTGCCGACGATGTTCATCGCGGAGCTCGATCATCCCGAGTTCCCGACATTCGACCTGTCGACGCTGCGCACGGGGATCATGGCCGGCTCGCCGTGCCCGATCGAGACGATGAAGCGCGTCGTGTCGCAGATGCACCTGTCGGAGATCACGATCGCATACGGGATGACGGAGACGAGCCCGGTGTCGTTCCAGAGCTCGACCGACGATCCGCTCGAGAAACGCACGACGACGGTCGGGCGCATCCAGCCGCATCTCGAAGTGAAGATCGTCGATCCGAGCGGCGACATCGTGCCGGTCGGCGCGACGGGCGAGCTGTGCACGAAGGGCTACTCGGTGATGCTCGGCTACTGGGACGACGACACGAAGACGCGCGAGGTGCTGGTCGACGGCTGGATGCATACGGGCGACCTCGCGACGCTCGACGCGGACGGCTACTGCAACATCGTCGGCCGGCTGAAGGACATGGTGATTCGCGGCGGCGAGAACGTCTATCCGCGCGAGATCGAGGAATTCCTGTTTCGGCATCCGAAGATCCAGAGTGCGCAGGTGTTCGGCGTGCCCGATACGAAATACGGCGAGGAGCTGTGCGCGTGGATCGTGCTGCGCGCGGACGAGCAGATGACCGAGGACGACGTGCGCGCGTTCTGCAACGGGCAGATCGCGCACTACAAGATTCCGCGCTATATCCGCTTCGTCGACGAGCTGCCGATGACGGTGACGGGCAAGGTGCAGAAATTCGTGATGCGCGACCGGATGATCGAGGAACTGAAGCTCGACGTGCAGAAGACCGCGTAAGTTGGCCCGGCGGCGGGAAAAACGCGCGGCCAGCGGGCCGTTGCGTTTTCGATGGACGAAAAAAAGCGGGCTTATTAGCCCGCTAAAAACCACACGCTACGGGGTTAGCGCGAGGAGACCAAAGATGAAACCGAGTCCGGCGGGGGGCCGGAAACGACTCCAACAGGGATGCCCCTGGGAAGGGCTTCGGTACGTGACCGACTGGCTCGCAGCGCTTCGCGTCCGCTCACACTTGGCACACGAGACCGCATCCGTGTTGAAACCGTTGAGGCCATTGTGGGCGAATTACCGACCCATCGCGGTAACAAAGTGTTTCAGGTTGTAACGCCCGCCAGATAAGGCTTTCCGGGATTTTTTGCTGTTTTTGGGGTCCTGAAAAAGGTCATTTTTACCCATATTTTCCGCACCGTTTTCATCATATGCATACGGCGCGTTTTTCACGCGTATCGGGCGCGATGAATTGCCGATTTACACGTGAGAAAACGCACCGCGCGGCAGATACCGCGGATGACGATTCATTCGTCAGAAAGATTTTGAAACGTGATCGGGATGTGTGGAAGTCGGCCGTTTGGCCGATTCGGGTGATTTCGCGCGGCAGCGGTTCGCCAGGGCAAGGTGGCGATGTGTAACTGCGGCAGGCCGGCTGCCGCCGCGCAGCGATTTCAGCGGGCAGCGGCCACGGGGTCGGTGCCCGTCATCGGCCGCCGCAAACATGCGCGCTTACTTCAGCCACTTGTCCGAAATCGCCTGGTATTCGCCGGTCGACAGAGCGAGATGCAGCCACTGGTCGACGTACTGCTGGAACGCGACATCGCCGCGCGGCACCATGTACGCCTTCTCGCCGAACTGGAACGGTTTGTCCGGATGGACCGAGCACAGCCCCGGATTCAGTTTTTGCTGCAGCTGCGTCTCGGACGCATCCGTCACCATCACGTCCGCCTTGCCCGCGAGGATCTGCTTGAAGATCGTCACGTTGTCCGGATAGACGGTCAGGTTCGCGTGCGTGAAGTACTGCTTCGCGAAACGTTCGTTGGTGCCGCCCGGGTTCACGATCACGCGTGTTTCGGGCCGGTCGATCTGCGCGACGGTCTGGTATTTGTCGGCGTCCGCGCAGCGCACTATCGGCGTCTTGCCGTCGACGACATACGGCTGCGTGAAGAACACGCGCTTCTGGCGCTCGAGCGTCGTCGATACGCCGCCCACCGCGACGTCGCATTTCGCGACGAAATCGCCGGTCAGGTTCGACCAGCTCGTCTTCACGTAGTCGGCCTTCACGCCGAGCGACTTCGCGAGCGATTCGGCCATGTCGATGTCGATGCCCTCGAAGCGGCCGTCCGCGCGGTAGTACGAATACGGCTTGTAGTCGCCCGTCGTGCAGACGCGCAGCGTGCCGCGTGCGAGCACGTCGTCGAGCCGCGAGCCGGTGCCCGGGGCGGCGGGGGCGCTGCCCGCGCCGGTCTGCGCGTGCGCGGCGGCGCAGCAGAGCAATGCGGCCGCGGCGAGCGTGGCGAATGTCTTCATCGGTCTCCTCCTTCGTTCGGTTCGATATGAGCGTCCGATCATAACGGAGCCATCGCGCGCGTCATATGGCCGCCATCGCATCGGCATGCGCAGCCTGACGCCGGCTGTCCGGTAAAATGCCGCTTTGCCTTCGCATCGTCGCTCCTACCGTGGCCCATAACCTGCTCAACGACACCTTCCTGCGTGCGCTTCTGCGCGAGCCGACCGACTACACGCCGATCTGGCTGATGCGCCAGGCCGGCCGCTACCTGCCCGAATACAATGCGACGCGCGCGCGCGCCGGCAGCTTCCTCGGCCTCGCGAAGAATCCCGACTACGCGACCGAGGTGACGCTGCAGCCGCTCGAGCGTTTCCCGCTCGACGCCGCGATCCTGTTCTCGGACATCCTGACGATTCCGGACGCGATGGGGCTCGGCCTCGACTTCCAGGTCGGCGAAGGGCCGAAGTTCGCGCATCCGGTGCGTACCGAGGCCGACGTCGCGAAGCTCGCGGTGCCGGACATCGAAGCCACGCTCGGCTACGTGACCGGCGCCGTGCGCGAGATCCGCCGCGCGCTGACCGACGGCCAGGGCCGCCAGCGCGTGCCGCTGATCGGCTTCTCGGGCAGCCCGTGGACGCTCGCGTGCTACATGGTCGAAGGCGGCGGGTCGGACGATTTCCGCACGGTGAAATCGATGGCGTATTCGCGCCCCGACCTGATGCACCGGATCCTCGACGTGAACGCGCAGGCGGTGGCCGCGTACCTGAACGCGCAGATCGAAGCGGGCGCGCAGGCCGTGATGATTTTCGACACGTGGGGCGGCGCGCTGGCGGACGGCGCGTACCAGCGCTTTTCGCTGGACTACATCCGTCGCGTGGTCGCGCAGCTCAAGCGCGAGCACGACGGCGAGCGCGTGCCGGTGATCACGTTCACGAAGGGCGGCGGGCTGTGGCTCGAGGAGATCGCGGCGACCGGTGTCGACGCGGTCGGGCTCGACTGGACGGTCAACCTCGGCGCCGCGCGCGAGCGCGTCGCGGGGCGCGTCGCGCTGCAGGGCAACCTCGACCCGACGATCCTGTTTGCGCCGCCGGCCGCGGTGCGCGAACAGGCGCGCGCCGTGCTCGACAGCTACGGCAACCACCCGGGCCACGTATTCAACCTCGGGCACGGCATCTCGCAATTCACGTCGCCCGATCACGTCGCCGAACTCGTCGACGAGGTACATAACCACAGCCGCGCGATCCGTAGCGGAGCCGCCGGCTGAACGCAAGCGCTGTCATGCTGCACTGCGGGGTGACAGCGTTTCGCTGCCGGCGCTAAACAGGGCGCAACCCCGTACCGGTTGCCGATTCGTTGCTTGTCAAGACTTGACTTATGCACATTTTCCACGTTGCAGCGCGGTAGAGCCCCGTGTCGGTCAAATTGTCTCGCTATGGTTTGGTAATTTGAATAGCAGCCTTATGGAATAAGGCTCCGCGGGGCACCGCCGCAAACGGCGGAAAACCGTGGAAAACACGGCCCGGCGCGCGTTGCGGCCATTGAGCGGCGAGTTCTCAACAAAGTTATCCACAGGCTGGGCAGGGTATACGGCGATTCCTAATGCGAATCCAAAACTTAGCGCCGAATCTGAAGTTTTACTTTAAGTTCGCTGCCGCGATGCGGGCGCGGGTGCAAGCCGCCCATGCGGCACGTACCGCCGCCGGGGCGCCGTGATGAACGGCACCTACCTGCGCGTCGCGCTCGACCATCCGCTCGCGACCCTGTTCGACTACCGCTGCGATGCGCAACCGGCACCCGTGCCCGGCACGCTCGTGCAGGTGCCGTTCGGCAAGCGGCAGGCCGTCGGGCTCGTCTGCGAAGTGACGACTCACACCGACGTGCCGCCGTCCCGGCTGCGCGCGATCGACGCGATCTGCACCGACTTGCCGCCGCTGTCGGCGGACTGGCTCGCGCTCGTGTCGTTCGCCGCCGACTACTATCAGCGCGGGCGCGGCGAGGTCGCGTTGCCGGCGCTACCGCAGGCGCTGCGCGACGCCGGACGGTGGGGGCGGCTGCTGGCGCCCGAGGTGCGCTACCTGCCGACGGAAGCCGGTCGTGCGGCACTGCCCGATGCGTTGCCCGCACGCGGGGCCGCGCTGCGGCGGCTCGCGCAGGCGCTCGTCGACACCGGCTCGCTGGGACTGCCCGACGCGCGCGCGCTGCATCCGAAGGCGGCCGCGACGCTCGATGACTGGGCGGCGCGCGGTTGGGTCGACGTCGAGGAGATCGGCTGGAACGACGCGCCTGTGCCCAAAGCTGTGGATAACCTGTCGACAACCGGTGGACGAGCTGTGCCGCCGGCGCTTACCGACCAGCAGGCCGAGGCGCTCGACGCGATCCGCGCCGCGCAGGGTTTCGCGCCGTTCCTGCTGCACGGCGTGACAGGCAGCGGCAAGACCGAGGTCTATCTGCATGCGCTCGCGTCGCTGCTCGACGCGCGGCCGGACGCGCAGGCGCTCGTGCTCGTCCCCGAAATCAACCTGACGCCGCAGTTCGAGGCCGCGTTTCGCGCGCGCTTCGCGGGTGCGCTCGCAGACGACGCGATCGTCACGCTGCACAGCGGGCTCGCCGAGGGCGAGCGCGCGCGCAACTGGCTCGCCGCGCACACGGGCCGCGCGCGGATCGTGCTCGGCACGCGCCTCGCGGTGCTCGCGTCGATGCCGACACTCGCGCTGATCGTCGTCGACGAGGAGCACGAGCCCGCGTACAAGCAGCAGGAAGGGCTGCGCTACTCGGCGCGCGATCTCGCCGTGTGGCGCGCGAAGCAGCTCGGCATCACGGTCGTGCTGGGCTCGGCAACGCCGTCGCTCGAAACCTGGTGGCAGGCCGAGCAGGGCCGCTACACGCGGCTCACGCTGTCGCGCCGCGCGGTGGCCGACGCGACGCTGCCGACCGTGCGGCTGATCGATCTCGAAGAGGAGCGGCGGCGCGGGCGCGCGTCGATGGGCGGGCTGTCGGGGCCGCTCGTCGCGGCGCTGAAGGCGCGGCTCGAACGCGGCGAACAGAGCCTCGTGTTCCTGAACCGGCGCGGCTACGCGCCGCAACTCGCGTGCGACGCCTGCGGCTGGGTCGCGGGCTGCCCGCGCTGCAGCGCGTACGTCGTGCTGCACAAGCCCGAGCATGCGCTGCGCTGCCACCACTGCGGTTGGGAGGCGCGCATTCCGCGCTCGTGCCCCGAGTGCGGCAACGTCGACATCGCGCCGCTTGGGCGCGGCACGCAGCGGATCGAGGAGGCGCTCTCCGAGGCTGTGCCGGGCGCGCGCGTGCTGCGGATCGACGCGGACAGCACGCGCCGCAAGGGCAGCGCGCAGGCGCTCTTTTCCGACGTGCACGCGGGCGAGGTCGACATCCTCGTCGGCACGCAGATGATCGCGAAGGGGCACGACTTCCAGCGCGTGTCGCTGGTCGGCGTGCTCAATGCCGACACCGCGCTGTTCTCGCACGACTTCCGTGCGAGCGAACGGCTGTTCGCGCAGCTGATGCAGGTGAGCGGCCGCGCGGGCCGCGCCGGGCTGCCGGGCGAGGTGATGGTGCAGACGCGCTACCCGCGTCACGCGCTGTACCACGCGCTCGGGCGGCAGGATTACGTCGGCTTCGCGAATTCGACGCTCGGCGAGCGCCGCGACGCGCACCTGCCGCCGTTCGTCTATCAGGCGCTGCTGCGCGCCGAAGGGCGCACGCTCGACGCGGCGCTCGCGTTCCTGCTGCAGGCCGCGGCCGCGTTGCCGGGGCTGCCGGGCGCCGATCGCGTGACCGTGTACGACGCGGTGCCGATGACGATCGTCAAGGTCGCGAACGTCCACCGCGCGCAGCTGCTGCTCGAAAGCGCATCGCGGGCGGCGCTGCAGCATGCGCTGCGCGCATGGCAGCCGGAGCTGCGTGCACTGAAGGGCGTGCTGCGATGGAGCGTCGAAGTCGATCCGCTGGATATCTGAGCGGCGCCCCGCGCAGCCGTCGCGCGGGGCGCCGCCGCGTTGAAGCCCTGGCCGCCGGGCCCTTCCGAATTGTCTCTCGTCGCGCGCTCATATCAGGCGACTCACTCGCCGCCACACCCAGTGCAACCCGTTTTCGTCCGCTGCCGTGCGCGCCGGAGGTTGCACGCGCATGTCGAATCGGTTCGATCAGGGAAAACACCGATCCCCGGACCGCGGGCAACTCCTAGGTTGCAACCTTCTAAGTGGCTGATTATATTGGCTAACCAAGGGGTGCAACCCGCATCTCAATTTGGTTGCACCTTTTTATTGCGTGCCGTAGGATTTCGCGCATCCTCTCACACCACATTGCCGGGCTCGCACCGGCGCACGAACCCACCATGGCAAGCACGACTCTCGGCGTCAAAGTCGACGACATTCTCCGCTCGCGCCTCAAGGACGCAGCCGCGCGTCTGGAGCGCACTCCCCACTGGCTGATCAAGCAGGCGATCTTCGCGTATCTCGAGCGGATCGAGCACGGCCAGCTGCCGCCCGAGCTGTCGGGCCACAGCGGCGTCACGGAGCTCGCCGACGGTCAGGCTGCGGACGGCGACGACGACAACTCGCCGCATCCGTTCCTCGAGTTCGCGCAGAACGTGCAGCCGCAATCGGTGCTGCGCGCGGCGATCACGGCCGCGTACCGCCGCCCCGAGCCGGAATGCGTGCCGTTCCTGCTCGGCCAGGCGCGCCTGCCCGCGAACCTGCAGGCGGACGCGCAGGCGCTGGCGACGAAGCTCGTCGAGACGCTGCGCGAGAAGAGCTCGGGCGGCGGCGTCGAAGGGCTGATCCACGAGTTCTCGCTGTCGAGCCAGGAGGGCGTCGCGCTGATGTGCCTCGCCGAAGCGCTGCTGCGCATTCCCGATCGCGCGACGCGCGATGCGCTGATCCGCGACAAGATCAGCAAGGGCGACTGGCGCTCGCACGTCGGCCACGCGCCGTCGCTGTTCGTCAACGCGGCGACCTGGGGGCTGATGATCACCGGCAAGCTCGTGACGACCAACAGCGAAGCGGGCCTGTCGTCGGCGCTCACGCGCCTGATCGGCCGTGGCGGCGAGCCGCTGATCCGCAAGGGCGTCGACATGGCGATGCGCCTGATGGGCGAGCAGTTCGTCACCGGCGAGACGATCTCCGAAGCGCTGGCCAACAGCCGCAAGTACGAAGCGCGCGGCTTCCGCTACTCGTACGACATGCTCGGCGAAGCGGCGACGACCGAAGAGGACGCGCAGCGCTACTACGCGTCGTACGAGCAGGCGATCCACGCGATCGGCAAGGCGGCCGGCGGCCGCGGCATCTACGAAGGCCCGGGCATCTCGATCAAGCTGTCGGCGCTGCACGCGCGCTATTCGCGCTCGCAGCAGGACCGCACGATGAGCGAGCTGCTGCCGCGCGTGCGCGCGCTCGCGCTGCTCGCGCGCCGCTACGACATCGGCCTGAACATCGACGCGGAAGAAGCCGACCGGCTCGAACTGTCGCTCGACCTGCTCGAGGCGCTGTGCTTCGATCCGGATCTCGCGGGCTGGAACGGCATCGGCTTCGTCGTGCAGGGTTACCAGAAGCGCTGCCCGTTCGTGATCGACTACCTGATCGATCTCGCGCGCCGCAGCCGTCACCGCCTGATGATCCGTCTCGTGAAGGGCGCGTACTGGGATAGCGAGATCAAGCGTGCGCAGGTCGACGGCCTCGAAGGCTATCCGGTCTATACGCGCAAGATCTACACCGACGTGTCGTACCTCGCGTGCGCGAAGAAGCTGCTCGCGGCGCCCGACGCCGTCTACCCGCAGTTCGCGACGCACAACGCATACACGCTGGCCGCGATCTACCAGCTCGCGGGCCAGAACTACTACCCGGGCCAGTACGAATTCCAGTGCCTGCACGGGATGGGCGAGCCGCTGTACGAGGAAGTCACGGGCCGCGACAAGCTGAACCGTCCGTGCCGCGTGTACGCACCGGTCGGCACGCACGAGACGCTGCTCGCGTACCTGGTGCGCCGCCTGCTCGAGAACGGCGCGAACACGTCGTTCGTGAACCGCATCGCCGATAAAACCGTGTCGGTGAAGGAGCTGGTCGCCGATCCGGTCGACGAAGCGATGAAGGTCGTGCCGCTCGGCGCGCCACACGCGAAGATTCCGCTGCCGCGCAACCTGTACGGCGACGAGCGTCCCAACTCGATGGGCCTCGACCTGTCGAACGAACACCGTCTCGCGTCGCTGTCGTCCGCGCTGCTCGCGAGCGCGCATTTCCCGTGGCGCGCGGCGCCGATGCTCGCCGACGACGCGCTCGCCGACGCACCGGCCCGCGACGTGCGCAACCCGGCCGACCAGCGCGACACGGTCGGCACGGTCAGCGAAGCGACGGCCGAACACGTGAGCGCGGCGCTCGCGCACGCAGTGGCCGCCGCGCCGATCTGGCAGGCGACGCCGGTCGATGCGCGCGCCGATTGCCTCGTGCGCGCGGCCGACCTGCTCGAAGCGCAGATGCATACGCTGATGGGCCTGATCGTGCGCGAAGCCGGCAAGTCGCTGCCGAACGCGATCGCCGAGATCCGCGAAGCGGTCGACTTCCTGCGCTACTACGCCGCGCAGATCCGCGACGAATTCTCGAACGACACGCACCGCCCGCTCGGCCCCGTGGTCTGCATCAGCCCGTGGAACTTCCCGCTCGCGATCTTCATGGGCCAGGTGGCGGCAGCCTTGGCAGCCGGCAACACGGTGCTCGCGAAGCCGGCGGAACAGACGCCGCTGATCGCCGCGCAAGCCGTGCGCCTGCTGCGCGAGGCCGGCGTGCCGGCCGGCGCGGTGCAGTTGCTGCCGGGCACCGGCGAGACCGTCGGCGCGGCGCTGGTCGCCGATCCGCGCACGCGCGCGGTGATGTTCACCGGCTCGACCGAAGTCGCGCGCCTGATCAACAAGACGCTGTCCGCGCGCCTCGACCCGGACGGCAAGCCGATTCCGCTGATCGCGGAAACGGGCGGCCAGAACGCGATGATCGTCGACTCGTCGGCGCTCGCGGAGCAGGTCGTCGCGGACGTGATGCAGTCGTCGTTCGACTCGGCCGGCCAACGGTGTTCGGCGCTGCGCGTTCTGTGTCTGCAGGACGATGTCGCGGACCGCACGCTGACGATGCTGAAGGGCGCGATGCACGAGCTGGCGCTGGGCAACCCGGACCGTCTGTCGACCGACGTCGGCCCGGTGATCGACGGCGAAGCGAAGCAGACGATCGACACGCACGTCGCGGCGATGAAGGACAAGGGTCACGCGGTCACGCAACTGCCGGCGCCCGATGCGTGCGCGCACGGCACGTTCGTGCCGCCGACGCTGATCGAGATCGGCAGCATCGACGAGCTCAAGCGTGAAGTGTTCGGCCCCGTGCTGCACGTCGTGCGCTACCGCCGCAACCAGCTCGACAAGCTGCTCGAGCAGATCCGCGCGACGGGTTACGGCCTGACGCTCGGCATCCACACGCGGATCGACGAGACGATCGCGCACGTGATCTCGAACGCGCACGTCGGCAACATCTACGTGAACCGCAACGTGATCGGCGCGGTGGTCGGCGTGCAGCCGTTCGGCGGAGAAGGGCTGTCGGGCACGGGCCCGAAGGCCGGCGGCGCGCTGTACCTGCAGCGCCTGCTCGCGACGCGTCCGTCGGGCCTGCCGCGCTCGCTCGCGCAGACGCTGGTGGCGGACGGCGCGGTCGAAGGCGACGCGCGCGGCAACCCGGCGGCGGCGCTGACCACGCTGCGCGACTGGCTGATCGAGCAGCGCGAACCGGCGCTGGCCGCGCGTTGCGACGGTTATCTCGCGCAGGTGCCGGCCGGCGCGACCGCGGTGCTGACCGGCCCGACGGGCGAGCGAAACACGTATACACTCGGCCCGCGCGGCACGGTGCTGTGTGTCGCTGCAACGCCGGGCGGCGCGCGCGCGCAGTTCGCGGCGGTGCTCGCGACCGGCAACCGCGCATTGTTCGCCGGCGCGGCCGGCGAGGCGCTCGTCGCCGCGCTGCCGGCGTCGCTGAAGCCGCACGCGGCCGTGCGCAAGCAGGCCGACGCGGCGTTCGACGCGGTGCTGTTCGAAGGCGACAGCGACGAACTGCAGACGCTCGTGAAGGACGTCGCGCAGCGGCCGGGCCCGATCGTGTCGGTGCAGGGCGTGTCGGTGGGCGCGTTCGAGAACGGCGACGCGGAAGACTACGCGCTGGAGCGGCTGCTGACCGAGCGCTCGGTCAGCGTGAATACGGCCGCGGCGGGCGGCAATGCGAATTTGATGACGATCGGCTGATCATCCTTGCCGTTCGGATCAAACAAAGAAGCGGCAAGGCGATCCCGAAGCCGCTTCATTTACCCTGGTACCAAGGAGATGCTATGCAACACACGATGAAAAAGGTGGCAGGCGCGACGTTCGTCGCGGTCATGTCGCTGGCGGGGACGGCCCATGCGGATGACGTGAAGATCGGTTACGCAGGGCCGATGACGGGCGCGCAGGCGCACTACGGCAAGGATATGCAGAACGGGATCGTGCTCGCGCTGGAAGACTTCAACGCGACGAACCCGAAGATCGGCGGCAAGCCCGTGAAGTTCGTGCTCAGCACGCAGGACGACCAGGCCGACCCGCGCACGGGCACGACGGTGGCGCAGAAGCTCGTCGACGACGGCATCAAGGGCATGCTCGGCCACTTCAACTCGGGCACGACCATCCCGGCTTCGCGCATCTACGCGAACGCGGGCATTCCGGAAATCGCGATGGCGACGGCACCGGAATACACGCAGCAAGGCTACAAGACGACCTTCCGCATGATGACGTCCGACACGCAGCAGGGCTCGGTGGCCGGCACGTTCGCGTCGAAGGATCTCGGCATGAAGAAGATCGCGATCGTCGACGACCGCACGGCCTACGGCCAGGGTCTCGCCGACCAGTTCGAGAAGGCCGCGAAGGCCGGCGGCGCGACGATCGTCGACCGCGAATTCACGAACGACAAGGCGGTCGACTTCAAGGCGATCCTGACCAAGCTGAAGGCGGCGAAGCCGGACCTCGTCTACTACGGCGGCGCGGATTCGCAGGCAGCGCCGATGGTCAAGCAGATGAAGGCGCTCGGCATGACGGCACCGCTGATGAGCGGCGAAATGGTGAAGACGCCGACGTTCCTGAAGATCGCGGGCAACGCGTCGGAAGGCACGATCGCTTCGCTGGCCGGTCTCCCGCTCGAAGAGATGCCTGGCGGCAAGGCCTACGCCGACAAGTACAAGAAGCGCTTCGGCGAAGAAGTGCAGACCTACTCGCCGTACGCATACGACGGCGCGATGGCGATGCTCAACGCGATGAAGAAGGCCGATTCGACCGATCCGGCGAAGTACCTGCCGGTGCTCGCGAAGAGCGACATGGCGGGCGTTACGTCGACGCACGTCGCGTATGACGCGAAGGGCGACCTGAAGAACGGCGGCATCACGATGTACAAGGTCGAGAAGGGCGAGTGGAAGCCGCTGAAGAGCATCGGCGGCAAGTAAGCAGCCTGTGACTCGCGGGCGGCGGCGCGCGTCGCTGCCCGGCCGATCATGCGAAAAAGCCACCGGGCCGTCGGGCCTGGTGGCTTTTTTCATGGGGCGTGAGCGGGCGCTACTCCTTGCGCACGCGCAGCAGGAATTTCTGCAGCTTGCCGGTCGGCGTGCGCGGCAGCGCCTGCGCGAACGCGAACTCGCGCGGAATCTTGTACGCGGCGAGCCGCTCGCCACAGAACGCGCGCAGCGCGTCCGCGTCGGGCGCCGTGCCCGCGCGCATCACGACGTGCGCGACGACCGTCTCGCCCCAGTCCGGATGCGGGACGCCGACGACGGCCGCCTCGGCGATGTCCGGATGCGCGCCGAGCACGTCCTCCACTTCCTTCGAATAGACGTTTTCGCCGCCCGTCACGATCATGTCCTTCAGCCGGTCGACGATGAACAGGTAGCCATCCTGATCGATTCGCGCGACGTCGCCGGTGCGATACCAGCCGCCCAGTGCGAACGCGGCGCGCGTCGCGGCCGCGTCGTCGAGATAACCGAGCATCATGCTGTCGGCCTTCAGCCAGATCTCGCCGGTCTCGCCCGGCTGCGCATCGATGCCGTCCATCCGCACGACGCGCAGGTCGACGCCCGGGCCGCCGTGGCGGCCGATCGAACCGGCCTTCGCGATCTGCTCGTCCGGATACAGCGTCGTGCCGGCCGGCCCCGTTTCGGTCATCCCGTACACGTGGAAGAACGCGTCGCTGCGATACGCGCGTGCGAGCCGTTCGGCCTGCGCGGCGCCGATCGGCAGCGTGTACGACACCGGCGCGCCGAAATAGAGCGTCACGCGCTCGCGCTCGACGGTCTGCAGGAAGCGCAACGGATGGTATTCGCGCAGCAGCACGACGGTGCCGCCCGCGACCAGCGTGCCGCCGAACCAGTTGTTGAGCGGCGACGAATGCCAGATCGGCATCGCCATCAGCGTGCGCTCGTTGCGGCCGATGCCGGTCGCGAGCGCCGCCGACATCGCCGCGAGCGTCACGGTGCGGTGGCTGTGCACGCAGCCTTTCGGGCGGCCGGTCGTGCCGGACGTATAGAGGATCTGCGCGATGTCGCCGTCGGCCGGTTCGATGCCCGCGACGCCGTCCATCGTCGCGCACATCGTGTCGAAGCACGGCACGCCGTCGAGTTCGCCTTCGGTCACCAGCCGCCGCGCGGGATGAACGATGCGTTCGACCACCGGCGCGAGCGCCACGTCGAACAGGAGCGCCTTGCTGCGGCTGTGTTCGAGCACGTAGTCGACTTCCGGCGCCTGCAGCTTATGGTTGACCGGCACGAACGTCGCGCCGAGCCGCCACGCGCCGAACATCAGGTCGACGAAGGCCGGCGTGTTGAAGCACATCGCGGCGACGCGGTCGCCGGCCGCGATGCCGAGCGCGCTCAGCACGGCCGCCGCGCGGTGCGAGCGCTCGCGCGCGGCGGCATAGGTGATCGTCGCGGATTCGCTGACGAGGAACGGCTTGTCGGGCGTCGCGCGGGCGGCGCGGTCGAGGGCGGCGACGAGGTTCATCGTGGCTCCGGCGGGGCGAACGAAGGCGAACTCAGGCGAGCGAACCGGCGTCAGGCCGGATACGCGCGCTGCAGCAGCGCGGCGACGTCGAGCGCGTGCGGATCGAAGCCGCCCGCGATGCGGCCCCAGTCGGGCGCGGCGAGCCGCGTCGCGACGAACGCGTCGGCGACGGCCGCCGGCGCATCGCGGCGCAGCAGGCACGCCTGCGCGACGAGCGCGAGCCGCTGCGCGAACACGCGGCCCGACGCTTCGAGCGTGTCGGCACGCGCGGTGAGCATCGCGCGCAGCGCGTCGAGCGCCGTGCGGATGCGCGGTTCGCCCGCGCCGAGGTCGGCGAGTTCGGCGAACAGCGCGGCGGCCGAGTCGGGCTCGCGCGACACCGCACGCAGCACGTCGAGGCACATCACGTTGCCCGAGCCTTCCCAGATCGAGTTGACGGGCGCCTCGCGGAACAGCCGCGCGATCGGGCCGTCGTCGACGTAGCCGTTGCCGCCGAAGACTTCCATCACCTCGCCGGTCAGCTCGACCGCGCGCTTGCAGACCCAGAATTTCGCGGCGGGCGTGACGATGCGCTTCCACGCGCGTTCGCGCGGCGAGTCGTCGCGCTCGAACGCGTCGGCAAGGCGCATCGCGAGTACGAGCGCGGCTTCGCTTTCGAGCGCGAGATCGGCGAGCACGGTGCGCATCAGCGGCTGTTCGGCGAGCGCGCGGCCGAACGCGTGGCGCTGGCGCGTGTACGCGATCGCCTGCACGACGCCCTGGCGCAGCATCGCCGCGCTGCCGAGCACGCAATTCAGCCGCGTGTAGGTGGCCATCTCGATGATGGTCGGAATGCCGCGGCCTTCGTCGCCGAGCATGATCCCCCACGCGTCGTTCAGCTCGATCTCGCTGCTCGAGTTGCTGCGGTTGCCGACCTTGTTCTTCAGCCGCTGGATCTCGACCGCGTTCTTCGTGCCGTCCGGCCGCCAGCGCGGCACGTAGAAGCACGACGGGCTGCCGCCTTCGGTGTGCGCGACGACGAGGTGCGCATCGCACATCGGCGCGGAGAAGAACCACTTGTGGCCGCGCAGCAGGTATTCGCCGCCGCGCCCGCCCGCGCCGACGGGCGTGGCGAGCGTCGTGTTCGCGCGCACGTCGGAGCCGCCCTGTTTCTCGGTCATCCCCATGCCGAACCAGATCGAGCGCTTGTCGGCGACCGGCACGTCGCGCGGATCGTAGTCGTCGCTGTAGAGCTTGTCGCGCAGCAGGTTCCACAGCGCGGGCTCCTTCTGCAGCACGGGAATCGCGGCCTGCGTCATCGTCGCCGGGCACAGCGTGCCGGCCTCGATCTGGCCGTGCAGGTAGAAGCCGGCCGCGGTCGCGGCCCAGCGGCCGCGGCGTGTGTCGCGGAACGCGAGCGATACGAAGCCTTCGTGGCGGTACTGGCCGAGCAGCGCGTGCCACGCCGGGTGGAAATCGACGCGGTCGATGCGCCGGCCGCGCCGGTCGAACGCGTTCAGTTCCGGCGGATGCTGGTTCGCTTCGTCGGCGAGTTGCGCGGTGTCGGCGCTGCCGAGCCGCGCGCCGTACGCGTCGAGCTGCGGCATGGCCCAGTCGGCGCCGGCGCGGGCGAGCGCGTCGCGCAGCGCGACGTCCGTCGCGAAGAGGTTATAGTCGACCAGTTCGTCGAACTGGTTCGTGACGGCGTGAGTCGATTCGGTCATCGAGGTTGTCTCCGGTCTCATGCTTCGCGGGCGGCCGGCGTCATGCAACACGGATGGCGCTGCGGCGCTGGTTCCGGCTCCCGGTAAACGCATTCCCTGCTGAATTCCAGAGTAGCAAATATGCCGCCGCGACATGTTCAGGTTCCGGCGCCGCCCGGCCAGCCGGCGGCGCAACCCGCGCCCGCGTTGCGCCGCCGGCCGCGCCAGTCGCGCGCGCAGGCGAGCTCCGACGCGCTGCAGCAGGCGTTCGTTCGGCTTTTGCTTGAACGCGGCTACGCAAAAGCGACGATCCGCGAGATCGCGGCCGTCGCGGGCGTGAGCATCGGCACCTTTTACGAGTATTTCGGCGACAAGCAGAGCCTCGCGGCGCTCTGCATCCACCGGTATGTGCTGGCGATGGCCGACCGGCTGCGCGATGCGGCGGAGCGGCTGCGCGGCGCGCCGCGGGCGGAACTCGCCGTGGCGCTCGTCGACCTGCAGGTCGACGCGATCGGCGCCGACGCCGCGCTGTGGAGCGCGTTCTTCGCGCTGGAGCGGCAGGTGTCGCCGCTCGCCGCATACCGCCGGCATTACGACGCATATGTCGCGCTGTGGCGCGACGCGCTCGCGCACGCGGCCGATCCGCCGCCGGCCGCGCGGCTCGACGGGCTCGCGCGGATGGCGCATGCGGTCTGCTACGGCGGCCTCTCGCAGGCATTGCTGACGCTCGGGCCCGCGCTCGACTTCGCCGCGCTGCGCGGCGAGCTGCGGGCCGTGCTGCTCGCGTATCTGGCGGCGGCGAGCGCGTAGCATCCCCTACGGGTAATGCCTGATTCGCATATCAAGCCGGCAGTTCAGCCTTGCTGCTGCGTGCTTCACACCGTAAGCCATGAGAAAAATGCATGGCCGCCATGACGAACTTTCGATTGTCCGCCGATATTGGCTGGGGCTAAATCATGCGGCAGATGCAGGGCCGCGCGTGTCGCGCGGGCCAGCCCGAAGGACATCAGAAGGAGGAGTCATGCGAAGCGCCACCGCGCCCCGTTCGAAACTGCCCGACGTCGGCACGACGATCTTCACGGTGATCGGCCAGCTTGCCGCGCAACACGATGCGTTGAACCTGTCGCAGGGCGCGCCGAATTTCGCGCCCGATCCGGCGCTCGTCGAAGGCGTCGCGCGCGCGATGCGCGACGGGCACAACCAGTACTCGCCGATGGCCGGCGTGATGGCGCTGCGCGAGCGGCTCGCCGAGAAGACCGAGGCGCTGTACGGCACGCGCTACGACCCGGCGACCGAGATCACGGTGATCGCGAGCGCGAGCGAAGGGCTGTACGCGGCGATCAGCGCGCTCGTGCATCCGGGCGACGAGGTGATCTATTTCGAGCCGTCGTTCGACAGCTATGCGCCGATCGTGCGGCTGCAGGGCGCGACGCCGGTCGCGATCAAGCTGTCGCCCGAGCATTTCCGCGTGAACTGGGACGAGGTGGCCGCGGCGATCACGCCGCGCACGCGGATGATCATCGTGAACACGCCGCACAACCCGACCGCGACCGTGTTCTCGGCCGACGATCTCGAGCGGCTCGCGCAGCTCACGCGCGACACCGGCATCGTGATCCTGTCCGACGAGGTCTACGAGCACGTCGTGTTCGACGGCGCACTGCACCAGAGCGTGGCGCGCCACCGCGAGCTGGCCGAGCGCAGCGTGATCGTGTCGTCGTTCGGCAAGTCGTTCCACGTGACCGGCTGGCGGGTCGGTCATTGCCTGGCGCCCGCCGAACTGATGGACGAGATCCGCAAGGTGCACCAGTTCATGGTGTTCGCGGCCGACACGCCGATGCAGGTCGCGTTCGCGGAGATCCTCGCGCGGCCGGACAGCTATCTCGGCCTGTCGGCGTTCTACCAGGCCAAGCGCGACCTGCTCGCGCGCGAGCTGGCCGATTCGCGTTTCGAGCTGCTGCCGAGCGAAGGCTCGTTCTTCATGCTCGCGCGCTTCCGGCACTTCTCGGACGAAAGCGACAGCGATTTCGTGCTGCGCCTGATCCGCGACGCGCGCGTCGCGACGATTCCGCTGTCGGCGTTCTATACCGACGGCACCGACGCCGGTGTGATCCGGCTCAGTTTTTCGAAGGACGACGCGACGCTGGTCGAAGGCGCGCGGCGGCTGCGTTCGCTGTAAGCAAGGAAACCGGCGACGAGGACGTCGCATCGACCAGACCAAGGAGATCACGATGAAGCACACGGCAACCCTGAAACTCGCATTCGCACTCGCGTGCGCAATCGGCTCCGGCGCGGCGCTCGCCGATACGCAGACGCTGCGCTTCGGCCTCGAGGCGCAATACCCGCCGTTCGAATCGAAAGCGCCGAACGGCGACCTGCAGGGCTTCGACATCGACGTCGGCAATGCCGTCTGCCAGACGGCGAAGCTGTCGTGCAAATGGGTCGAGACGTCGTTCGACGGCCTGATTCCCGCGCTGAAGGGCCGCAAGTTCGACGCGATCAACTCGGCGATGAACGCGACCGAGCAGCGGCGCCAGGCGATCGACTTCACGACGATCATCTATCGCGTGCCGACCCAGCTGATCGCGCGCACCGGCAGCGGCCTGCTGCCGACGCCCGAATCGCTGAAGGGCAAGCGCGTCGGCGTGCTGCAGGCGTCGATCCAGGAAACCTTCGCGAAGGCGCACTGGGAACCGGCCGGCGTCGCGGTCGTCGCGTACCAGGACCAGAACCAGGCGTACGCGGACCTCGTGGCGGGCCGCCTCGATGCGACACTGGTGCTCGCACCGTCCGGCCAGCGCGGTTTCCTGTCGCGCCCGGACGGCAAGGGCTTCTCGTTCGTCGGCCAGCCCGTGCACGACGACCGGATCCTCGGCAGCGGCATCGCATTCGGCCTGCGCAAGGGCGACGACGCGCTGAAGGCGAAGCTCGACGCGGCGATCGACAAGCTGAAGGCGGACGGCACGGTGAAGTCGCTCGGCCTGAAGTATTTCGGCGATATCGACATCTCGACGAAGTAAGCGGGGCCGCGCGCGATGCAGAACCCGAACCCGGCCGCCGCGGGCGGCGAACAGGGCGGCGCGCCATTGTCGGACGATGCGCTCGACGCCATGCTCGTCGCCGAACTGGGCGACGCGCTCGTCACGCGCGCGGCCGACATCGATCCGCGTTACTTCACCGCGTACAACGAGCCGGCCGGCGTGCGGCCGCGTGCGCTGGTGCGCCCGCGCAGCGTCGACGACGTGTCGCGCACGCTCGCGCTATGCACGCGGCTCGGCCAGCCGGTCGTGCCGCAAGGCGGGCTGACGGGGCTCGCGCGCGGCGCGGTCGCGCTCGGCGGCGAGGTCGTGTTGTCGATGGAACGCTTCGCGGGCATCGAAGCGCTCGACGCGGCGGCCGGCACGATGACCGTGCGCGCCGGGACGCCGCTGCAGACGGTGCAGGAAGCTGCGGAAGCAGCGGGCTTCACGTTCGGCGTCGATCTCGGTGCGCGCGGCTCGTGCCAGATCGGCGGCATGCTCGCGACCAATGCGGGCGGCACGCGCGCGATCCGTTACGGGATGATGCGCGAGCAGGTGCTCGGGCTCGAGGCCGTGCTCGCGGACGGCACGGTCGTGTCGTCGATGAACCGCATGCTGAAGAACAACGCGGGCTACGACCTGAAGCAGTTGTTCATCGGCAGCGAGGGGACGCTCGGCGTCGTCACGCGCGCCGTGCTGCGGCTGCACCCGTTGCTCGCCGCGCCGGCCACCGCGCTCTGCCGCGTGCGCGATTACGACGCGGTGGTCGGCTTGTGGAACCGAATGCGCACGCTGCCGGAGGTCGTCAGCTTCGAGGCGATGTGGCCGGCGTTCTACGACTACGTCGCACGTCACACGCCGGGCGTCGCCGCGCCGTTCGCAGGTGACGGCGGTTTCGCGGTGCTGATCGAGTGCGCGACGAGCGCGCCGGGCGGCGATGCGCATCAAGCGCTGGAAACCGGCCTCGCGGCGGGGATCGACGCAGGGCTCGTGGACGATGCGGTGCTCGCGACGTCGGAGCGGCAGGCGCGCGACCTGTGGACGCTGCGCGAAGGCCTCGCGATCGATGCGCTGCCGCAGCTCGTCAACTTCGACGTGAGTTTGCCGACGGGCGAGCTCGGCGCGTTCGCCGAACGCTGCGAGGCGGCGCTGCGCTCGCGCTGGCCGGCGCTCACGTGCCTGTTCTTCGGCCACGTCGGCGACGGCAACGTGCATATCGGCGTGTCGTTGGCCGGGATGACCGACGCGGACGCCGACGCGCTCGATCACTGCGTGTACGCGGTGGTGCGGGACATGGGCGGCTCGGTGTCGGCCGAGCACGGGATCGGGGCGCTCAAGCGTCCTTATCTCGCGCACACGCGCAGCGACGCGGAAATCGGGCTGATGCGGCGCCTGAAGGCCGCGCTGGACCCGCGTGGCATCCTGAATCCCGGCAAGGTGCTTTGACAGGGGCGATTCCCGTTGTCAGCGGGAATCGGCCTTCGTGACTTGTCAGCCGTCCACCCAGCGCAGCGCGCCGATCTTCAGGTGTTCGACGACGCTGCGCGCCCAGTCGAGCTCCGCATTGAGCAGCACGAGCGCGTGTTCGTTCTGCAGCAGGAACAGGCGCGGCACCTGGTCGGCCTGCGCGGCGTTGCGCAGCGCTTCCAGGCGCTCGCGCTCGGCGTCGAGCCGGGCAATCCGGAGTTCGAGCTGGTGCCGTGCATCTTCGGCATCGAGCAGCGGCAGGAACGCGAGGCCGGCGCCGAACACCGGATATTCGCGCGCGGGTTCCGCGAGCAGCGCATGCAGCCACGTTTGGCCCGCCGTGTGCCCGGCCTCGGTCAGCGCATACAGCGTGCGCTCGGGGAAAGCGCCGTCGCGCTCGGTGTCGTGCACGGCGATCAGCCCGTCGCGCAGCAGCCGGTCGATCGTCTGGTAGAGGCTCGTGCGCTGCCGCACGTTGACGACTTCGTCGTACCCGCGGGCCTTCAGTTGCTGCAGCATCCCGTATGGATGCATCGGCGTTTCGGTGAGCGTCGCGAGGACGGCCAGTGCGAGCGGGGACGGGCGGCTCGGTGACATGAATAGTTATGCTATGTCTAGTAAGAATATAACTATTTTCAATCAGACTATCTTATTTCACAAGGGTTTCAGCCGAGGTGCGAGCGCTTCGCGGCCGGCGCGACGGTTTCCATCGTCGCGAGACCATGCACGATTCCGCAATCCTCGACCGAATGTTCGCCAACGCATTGGCGGCGCAATTCGGTGAGCTGGTCGCGCAGATGCGTGAGTTCCGCGAGGCGCGCGTCGACGTGTCCGATGTGGTCGTCGAGCAGCGAATTGATCGAATCGCAGCGGTCGGCCGGCGTGTCGGTGAGCCGCAGCAGCGCGCGGATCTCGTCGTGCGCCATGTCGAGCGCGCGGCAGTTGCGGATGAAGCGCAGCCGTTCGACGTGCACGTCGGTGTAGTTGCGGTAGTTCGCGTCGGTGCGCTCTGCGTCCGGCATCAGCCCCTCTTTTTCGTAGAAACGGATCGTTTCGGGGGTGCAGCGGGCCGCTTTGGCCAGTTCGCCAATCTTCATGCCTTTCTCCCGTGTAAGGGTTGACCTTGTAGTGGCTTCAGGGTGTTAACTCTACACCGTCAAGCCATAAAGGAGGTTGTCATGACCGACGCCCAGCGTACCCACGACCCACGACACCGCCATGCCGGCGGCGCCGACACGTGCTGCGTCGACGCGCGCGACACGCACGCGGCGACCGTTGCCGACGCGGCGCCGGCGGCCGGCGAGCACGCGCATGGCGACGCCGCATCGCGCGGCCGCGACCATGATCACGGCCGCAGCGGCGGTGAGGGGCACGATCACGACCATGCACACGGCGACACACATCGGCACGGTGCCGCGTGCTCGCACGACGATGCTGCGCACGGCGATGCGGGCCACGATCATGCACATGGCGACGCGCATGTACACGGCGCGGCGTGCTCGCACGACCACGCCGCGCACGACGATGCCGACCACGACCACGACCACGACCACGACCACGACCACGACCACGACCACGACCACGACCATGCGGCCGGCGACTGCTGCGCGCCGGCTGCGTTGACGCTCGCACCGCTGCCGGTCGCGCAGGCGACCGCGTCGGGCCACGTGCGCTCCGTGTTCCGGATCATGCAGATGGACTGCCCGACCGAGGAAACGCTGATCCGCAAGAAGCTCGGCGGGATGAGCGAAGTATCGGCGCTCGAATTCAACCTGATGCAGCGGATGCTGACCGTCGAGCACGTGCCGGACGCCCAGCCGGCGATCGAAAGCGCGATCCGCACGCTTGGGATGACGCCCGAGGCCGCAGCGGCCGGCGCGCCGTCAGCGCGTGTCGCCGACGTGCCCGCGAAGCCTTGGTGGCCGCTGGCGCTGGCGGGCGTCGCCGCGATCGCGTCCGAGGGGGCGACCTGGGCCGGCTCGCCGGTGTGGCTGTCGGCGGCGCTCGCGCTCGCGGCGGTGCTCGCGTGCGGGCTCACCACGTACAAGAAAGGCTGGATCGCGATTCGCAACGGCAACCTGAACATCAACGCGCTGATGAGCATCGCGGTGACGGGCGCGATGGCGATCGGCCAGTGGCCGGAAGCCGCGATGGTGATGGTGCTGTTCACGATCGCCGAGCTGATCGAGGCGAAGTCGCTCGACCGCGCGCGCAATGCGATCCAGGGCCTGATGCAGCTCGCGCCGGACACCGCGACCGTGCAGGATGCCGACGGATCGTGGCGCATGATCGAGGCCGCGCAGGTCGCGCTCGGCGCGGTCGTGCGCGTGAAGCCGGGCGAGCGGATCGGGCTGGACGGCGAAGTCGTCGCGGGCCGCTCGACGGTCAACCAGGCGCCGATCACCGGCGAGAGCCTGCCTGTCGAAAAGACGGCCGGCGATGCCGTATACGCAGGCACGATCAACGAAGCGGGTTCGTTCGAATACCGCGTGACGGCCGTCGCTGCCAACTCGACGCTCGCGCGGATCATCCACGCGGTCGAGGAGGCGCAGGGCGCGAAGGCGCCGACGCAGCGCTTCGTCGACCAGTTCGCGCGCGTCTACACGCCGATCGTATTCGCGGTCGCGCTGCTGGTCGCGGTGGTGCCGCCGCTCGTGATGGGCGGCGCGTGGCACGACTGGATCTACCGCGCGCTGGTGCTGCTCGTGATCGCGTGCCCGTGCGCACTGGTGATCTCGACGCCGGTGACGATCGTGTCGGGGCTCGCGGCCGCGGCGCGGCGCGGGATTCTCGTGAAGGGCGGCGTCTATCTGGAAGAAGGGCGCAAGCTCGCGTGGCTCGCGCTCGACAAGACCGGCACGATCACGCACGGCAAGCCGGTGCAGACCGACTTCGACGCGCATGCGACCGCCGTCGATGCCGAGCGTATCCGGCACCTCGGCGCGAGCCTCGCCGCGCGCTCGGATCACCCGGTGTCGCAGGCGATCGCAGCCGCGGCGCGCGACGCCGGAACGGCGGCGTTCGCCGATGTGCAGGACTTCGAAGCGCTGGTCGGGCGCGGCGTGCGCGGCACGATCGACGGCGCGCGCTACTGGCTCGGCAACCATCGGCTCGTCGAGGAACTCGAGCGCTGCTCGCCGGCCCTCGAAACGAAGCTCGATGCGCTCGAGCGGCAGGGCAAGAGCGTCGTGGTGCTGGTCGACGACGCGCGCGTGCTCGGCATCTTCGCGGTGGCCGACACGATCAAGGACACGAGCCGCGACGCGATCGCGGATCTGCACGCGCTCGGCATCCGCACCGCGATGCTGACGGGCGACAACCCGCACACTGCGCAAGCCATCGCACAGCAGGCCGGCATCGACGACGCGCGCGGCAACCAGCTGCCCGAAGACAAGCTCGCGGCGGTCGAGGAACTGTCGGCTGGCGGCGCGGGCGCGGTCGGGATGGTCGGCGACGGGATCAACGACGCACCGGCGCTCGCGCGTGCCGACATTGGTTTCGCGATGGGCGCGATGGGCACCGACACGGCGATCGAGACGGCCGACGTCGCGCTGATGGACGACGACCTGCGCAAGATTCCCGCGTTCGTGCGGCTGTCGCGCGCGACGCACCGCGTGCTGGTGCAGAACATCGGTTTCGCGCTCGGCGTGAAGATCGTGTTCCTCGGCCTCACGGTCGCGGGGCTCGGCACGATGTGGATGGCGGTATTCGCGGACGCGGGCGCGAGCCTGATCGTCGTCGCCAACGGCTTGCGGCTGCTGTCGTCCTCAGGGGCGTTCGGCGGCGCGCAGGCCACGCGTTGAGGAGCGTGCGATGAGTTTTCTGAAACGGATCCTGGGTGGGCACGGCAGCGGGCACAGCAACAGCAGTAGCGGTGGCGGCGGCGGCGGCGGGCATCACGGCGGGCAGCGCCGGGACGGGCACGGCGGCCACGATGCGCACGGTCGCGATCGTCACGGCTGGGGCTGGCAGGCGCCGGCCGATGGTCAAGTCGGCCAAGGCGGCAACATGCCGCTGAGCCAGCTCGCCTGCGCGGGCTGCGGCGCGCTCAACGCGGCGGATGCGCGTTTCTGCGCGCAGTGCGGCGCGTCGCAGCGCGCCAAGGCTTGCAGCCGCTGTCACGCGGCGCTGGCCGCCGACGCGCGCTTCTGCCCGGGCTGCGGGACGCAGGCCGGCTGACGCGCAATCGCCGGCCTGGTTGCCGGCATCGGAACCGCCAACGACGGCATGGCGCCCGCAACGGACATCGCCTTGGAACAGCGCGCCGGCTCGCGCCGGCGCACGGGCCCTTCGATCAGCGCAGCGGCAGGTAAATCTCGGTGCGCAGGTCGGCCGGCGCCGCGTCCATCGGCGTGTTGAGGTACAGCTCGAACGGCGGCGCGTCGGCGGCCTCGCGGCCCGAGTGACGCAGCCAGTCGCCGTAGAGCCACTGGTAGGCCGTCTTCAGGTCCGCATACGGCCCCGTATGCAGCAGCACCGCGTATTCGCCGCCCGCTACCGTCGCACGTTCGACGGGCGGCACGGGCTCGACGTCCGGCGTGCCGTCGGCCGGCATGAAGCAGGCCTTCGCGCGCAGCTGCGCTTCCGGTGTCGTGTCCGGATCGTCGTAGAAAATCCCGATCATCTTCGCGCCCGGGGCGATCAGCCCGTGTTGCCCGGCCCATGCGCCGATTCGCGCGAACGCGTCGCCGACCTTCAGGTACGCGCCGGTGTGCGCCACCGCGTAGCCGCGCAGTTCCGGCAGGCGCCGGATCTCGACTTCATGCTTGAACATGTCTTCCTCTCCTCTCTGTAGCGGATAGATGGGCCGGTGGACGCCCGTGCGCCGGTGCTGCGCGGGCGGCACGCCGTATGCGTCGCGAAACGCCCGCGCGAACGCGTGCGTCGAACCGTAGCCCGCGCGCCGCGCGATCTCGTCGATGGGCCGCGCCGTGCAGACGAGATCCTCGGACGCGCGCACGATCCGCATCCGCCGCACCGTCAGCACGATCGACTCGCCGTACAGCGCGCGGTAGACGCGCTGCCAGTGATACGGCGACAGGCACGCGACTTCGGCGAGCCGGTTCAGGTCGAGCGGGCCGTCGAGGTGCGCGCGGATGTATTCGTGGACGCGCGCCACGCTGGCCGCATAGCGGACCCACGCGGGTTTGTCGGTTTTCGTTTCGACTGTCATCGGCGTGTCCGGGCAAGAACCGAAGCCACGGTAGCATGGCCCGAATGGATAAATCTTGCGGAAATGCGTAGCGGCCGACAAATCCGCCCCTTTTTATTTGCCGAAATGGGGTCTTGTCCCCCTGCGATCTATGACTAAAGTTAAAGACGGTGAAATCGGGTGAAGGCGTCATTTTTCTCGGGTAAGTTGCTCAAGCGGCAACGCACACCATTCGAAGTACGCAGGTAGTTCGTCGATGTTCAATCGCAACGCCACGTTTTTCGGGAGAACAAGAAATGGATGCTTCCAGCTTCATCACGTCGCTGCAGACCACGCTAGGCGGATATCTGCCGAAGATCGCCGGCGCGATCGGCATCCTGGTGATCGGCTGGCTGATCGCGGTGGTGGCGCGGGCCGGCGCGCTGCGCCTGCTCAGCGCGCTGAAGGTCGATCAGCGGATCAACGAAAGCACCGGCCAGGGCGCGTACGTCGAGCGGATCATCGCCGGCGGCCTGTTCTGGCTCGTGCTGCTCGTCACCGCGGTGGGCATCTTCAACGTGCTCAACCTGTACGCGGTTTCAAATCCGTTCTCGCTGCTCGTCACGCACATCGTCAACTACCTGCCGAACCTGATCGGCGGCGCGGCGCTGACGCTGATCGCGTGGCTCATCGCGTCGCTGCTGCGCAGCCTCGCGAACCGCGCGCTGAAGGCGAGCAAGATCGACGACAAGCTGTCCGAAGGCGCGGGCATGCAGCCGATGAGCGGTTATCTCGGCGACGTGCTGTTCTGGCTCGTGATCCTGATGTTCCTGCCGGCGATCCTCGCGTCGTTCGCGCTGTCGGGGCTGCTGTCGCCGGTGCAGGGGATGGTCGACAAACTGCTCGCGATCGTGCCGAACCTGTTCGCGGCCGCGGTGATCGGCTTCGTCGGCTGGGTCGTCGCGCGCGTGCTGCGCGGCCTCGTGACGAACCTGCTCGTCGCCGCCGGCGCCGACCGCCTCACGCAGCGTCTCGACAGCCCGACGCCGGTGCGCGTGTCGAGCCTGATCGGCACGATCGTCTACGTGTTCGTGTTCGTGCCGACGCTGATCTCCGCGCTCGACGCGCTGAAGATCGACGCGATCTCGGGCCCCGCGACCAACATGCTGAACCAGTTCCTCGGCGCGGTGCCGGACATCGTCGCGGCGATCGTGATCGTGCTCGTCACGTTCTATTTCGCGCGCTTCGTCGCGTCGCTCGCGCAGAAGCTGCTGGAAGCCGCCGGCGCCGACGGGCTGCCGGCCGTGCTCGGCGTCGAACGCGTGTTCTCGGGGATCCTGCAGCCGTCGGTGCTGGTCGCGCGGCTGATCGTGTTTTTCGCGATGCTGTTCGCGTCGGTCGAAGCCGCGAACCGGCTCGGCTTCTCGCAGGTGCGCGACGTCGTCACGCTGTTCATCGAATTCGGCGGCCATGTGCTGATGGGCGGCGTGATCCTCGTGATCGGCGTGTGGCTCGCGGGCCTCGCGCGCCGCGTGATCGAGCAGGCCGATCGCGAGCACAGCGTGCTGTTCGCGCGCATCGCGCAATTCGCGATCCTCGGCCTCGTGTTCGCGATGGGGCTGCGCGCGATGGGCATCGCGAACGAGATCGTGCAGCTCGCGTTCGGCCTCGTGCTCGGCGCGATCGCGGTGGCCGTCGCGCTGTCGTTCGGCCTCGGCGGCCGCGAAGCGGCCGGCAAACTGCTCGACCGCTGGTTCAACCAGCGCAGCGGCCAGTAAGCCGGCCGCGCGCATCCGTCCGGCCGCTTCGCGCGGCCGGCGGCGGTGGCCGCAGGGGGCGGTCAGGCGTGCGCGCCCGGTGCATCGGAGCGCTTCGCGCGGCCGGGCTCGGCGTTTCCGTCAGCGAAATGTCAGCCGCGATCTTTGCCGAATTTCGATAACACGTCGTTTAATGACTCTCTAGCATCGATTCTCAGTCGCGCAGGCCGTCAGGCCCGGCGCATTTGAGGAGAGAGTCCGATGAAAGCAGAGTCGAATGGCCGGCCCGCCGCCGGCGCCAAGTCGTCCGGCCAGCCCGCGCTGCAGCAGACGCTCGGGACCTGGCAACTGTGGGGCATCGCGGTCGGCCTCGTGATTTCCGGCGAATACTTCGGCTGGAGCTACGGCTGGGCGAGCGCCGGGACGCTGGGCTTCGTCGTCACCGCGCTGTTCGTCGCGGCGATGTACACGACCTTCATTTTCAGCTTCACCGAGCTGACGACGTCGATCCCGCACGCGGGCGGCCCGTTCGCGTATGCGCGCCGTGCATTCGGCCCGACGGGCGGTTATCTCGCCGGCGCCGCGACGCTCGTCGAGTTCGTGTTCGCGCCACCCGCGATCGCGCTCGCGATCGGCGCATACCTGCACGTGCAGTTTCCGGGGCTCGAACCGAAACACGCGGCGATGGGCGCGTATCTCGTGTTCATGGCGCTGAACATCGTCGGCGTGCAGATCGCCGCGACGTTCGAACTCGTCGTCACGCTGCTCGCGATCTTCGAGTTGCTGGTGTTCATGGGCGTCGTGTCGCCGGGCTTCACGTGGAGCAACTTCATGAAGGGCGGCTGGTCGGGCGCCGATCATTTCAGCGTCGGCGCATTCCACGGGATGTTCGCGGCGATCCCGTTCGCGATCTGGTTCTTCCTCGCGATCGAGGGCGTCGCGATGGCCGCCGAGGAAGCGAAGAACCCGAAGCGCTCGATTCCGATCGCCTACGTGGCCGGGATCCTGACCCTCGTCGCGCTCGCGATCGGCGTGATGGTGTTCGCCGGCGGCGCGGGCGACTGGACCAAGCTCGCGAACATCAACGACCCGCTGCCGCAGGCGATGAAGTACATCGTCGGCGCCAACAGCGGCTGGATGCACATGCTCGTGTGGCTCGGCCTGTTCGGGCTCGTCGCGTCGTTCCACGGGATCATCCTCGGCTATTCGCGCCAGATCTTCGCGCTGGCCCGCGAAGGCTACCTGCCGGAGTGGCTCGGGAAGGTGCATCCGCGCTTCAAGACCCCGCATCGCGCGATCCTCGCGGGCGGCGTGGTCGGCATCGCGGCGATCTACAGCGACGAGCTGATCCAGTTCGGCGGCCAGACGCTGACCGCGAACATCGTGACGATGTCGGTATTCGGTGCGATCGTGATGTATATCGTGAGCATGGCGTCGCTGTTCAAGCTGCGCCGCTCGCAGCCGAACATGGCGCGGCCGTTCCGCGCGCCGCTGTACCCGATCTTCCCGGCATTCGCGATTCTTGCGGCGCTCGTCTGTCTCGGCACGATGGTGTACTTCAACGGGCTGGTCGCGCTGGTGTTCGTCGGCTTCCTCGCGGTGGGCTACGCGTACTTCCTCGCGACCCGTTCGCAGCGCGCGAGCGCGCCCGGCGAAGCGCTGCTGGAGGAGTGAGCATGACGAAGGTGAACGGCCGTTCCTGACGGCATCCGGCGCGCCCCGTCGAACGGGCGCGCCGTCGGCTTTTGGCAAGGAAGGAGACTCGCACGATGTCCTACACGGAGACGATCGGTCCGCGCACGTACCGCTTCGCGGACCTGAAGATGCTGCTCGCGAAGGCGAGCCCGCTGCGTTCCGGCGACCAGCTCGCCGGCGTCGCGGCGGCGAGCGAGGAGGAGCGCGTCGCCGCGAAGATCGCGCTCGCGGGCGTGCCGCTGAAGGCGTTCCTGAACGAAGCGGTGATCCCGTATGAAGACGACGAGGTCACGCGCCTGATCGTCGACGATCACGACGCTGCCGCGTTCGCGGAAATCTCGCATCTCACCGTCGGCGATTTCCGCAACTGGCTGCTGTCGCCCGCGGCCGACGGCGCGGCGCTCGAACGGATCGCGCCGGGCCTCACGCCGGAGATGGTCGCGGCCGTGTCGAAGCTGATGCGCAACCAGGACCTGATCGCGGCCGCGCGCAAGCGCCGCGTGGTCACGCGCTTTCGCAACACGGTCGGGCTGGCCGGCCGGATGTCGGTTCGGCTGCAGCCGAACCACCCGACCGACGACGTGAAGGGGATCGCCGCGTCGATGCTCGACGGGCTGATGTACGGCTGCGGCGACGCGATGATCGGCATCAACCCGGCGACCGACAGCCTCGCGGCGATCGTGAAGCTGCTCGCGATGATCGACGGGTTCCGAGAACGCTACGGCGTGCCGACGCAGTCGTGCGTGCTCACGCACGTGACCAACACGATCGCGGCGATCGAGAAGGGCGCGCCGGTCGATCTCGTATTCCAGTCGATCGCGGGCACCGAGAAGGCGAACGCGAGTTTCGGGATCTCGCTCGCGCTGCTCGGCGAGGCGCGCGAGGCCGCGCTGTCGCTGAAGCGCGGCACCGTCGGCAACAATCTCATGTACTTCGAGACGGGCCAGGGCAGCGCGTTGTCGGCGAACGCGCATCACGGCGTCGACCAGCAGACCTGCGAAGTGCGCGCGTATGCGGTTGCGCGCAAGTTCGAGCCGTTCCTCGTGAACACGGTGGTCGGTTTCATCGGGCCCGAATACCTGTACGACGGCAAGCAGATCATCCGCGCGGGGCTCGAGGATCACTTCTGCGGCAAGCTGCTCGGCGTGCCGATGGGCTGCGACATCTGCTACACGAACCACGCGGAAGCCGACCAGGACGACATGGATACCTTGCTGACGCTGCTCGGCGCGGCCGGCATCAACTTCATCATGGGGATTCCGGGCGCGGACGACGTGATGCTGAACTACCAGAGCACGTCGTTTCACGACCAGCTCTACGTGCGCGAGGTGCTCGGCCTGCGCCGCGCGCCGGAGTTCGAGGAGTGGCTGGAGACGATGGAGATCGCCGATGCGCACGGCGCGCTGCGCGCCGCGTCGGCCCGCGTGCCGCTCCTGGCCGGCGCGAACGATTGGATGGGGTTGTCAGCATGAGCGATGCCGTCGAAAAGAATCCGTGGGGCCAGTTGAAGTCGTTCACGAACGCGCGAATCGCGCTCGGCCGCGCGGGCAACAGCCTGCCGACCGCGCCGCTGCTGGCTTTCAACCTGTCGCATGCGCAGGCGCGCGACGCCGTGCACCAGCCGCTCGACGCGGACGCGCTGCGGCGCGAGATCGAGGCGGCCGGCCTGCTGCCGACGCTCGGCGTGCAGAGCGCCGCGCCGGACCGCGACCACTATCTGCGCCGGCCCGATCTCGGTCGCAAGCTTTCCGATGACAGCCGCGGGCTGCTGGCCGGTTACGGCGCTGCGCTCGACGATGCGCCCGACGTCGTGTTCGTGGTCGGCGACGGGCTGTCGGCGTTCGCGGCCGCGAAGCAGGCGCTGCCGCTGCTGCAGGCCGTGCGCCCAAGGCTCGACGCGGACGGCTGGCGGATCGGCCCGGTGGTGGTCGCAAAGCAGGCGCGCGTCGCGCTCGGCGACGAGATCGGCGAGCTGCTGCGCGCGAAGGTCGTCGCGATGCTGATCGGCGAACGGCCGGGGCTCAGCTCGCCGGACAGCCTCGGCGTGTACCTGACGTGGGCGCCGAAGGTCGGCTGCCACGACGCGCTGCGCAACTGCATCTCGAACGTGCGGCCCGAAGGGCTGCCGCACGCGGCCGCCGCGCACAAGCTCCATTACCTGATGACGCAGGCGCGCAGGCTCCAGCTGACGGGCGTCGGGCTGAAGGACGACAGCGACGCGCTGCTGCCGCCGGCGCAAGCGGAGCGGATCGGCGCGGTGTGACAGCGCGCTGCGCGACTGCGTGCGGGGCGGCTACCTGAACAACCGCTCGCACAGAAAATCGACGAACACGCGCAGCTTCGGCGACAACTGCCGGCTCGACGGCCACACGATCGAGAACTGCCCCGGCGCGATCCGGTAGTCGTCGAGCACGGTCACGAGCGCGCCGTGTTCGAGCGCGTCGCGCGCGAGGAAATCGGGCATGTAGCCGATGCCGAGCCCCGCGAGCACGGTGCCGCGCAGCGCTTCCATGTTGTTGCAGGTCATTGCGGTGCGCAGCTTCAGCGGCGTGCCGTCGTCGGCCGCGAGCGCCCAGTCCTGCAGCTTGCCGGTGGTCGGGAAGCAGTAGCGCACGCATTCGTGCGCTTCGAGATCGCGCGGCGTGTGCGGCGTGCCGGCCTGCGCGAGATACGCGGGCGTCGCGCACAGCACGAATGCGAACGGGCCGAGCCGCCGCGACATCAGGCTCGAATCCGACAGCGGGCCGCTGCGGATCACCGCGTCGAAGCCGCCTTCGACGACGTCGACCATCCGGTCGTTGAAGTCGAGATCGAGCTCGACGTCCGGATAGCGCTGCCGGAACTCGGGCAGCACCGGCAGCAGGAAGCGGTAGCCGATCACCGGCAGGCTCACGCGCAGCTTGCCGCGCGGGCGCTGCGCCGATGCCGTCACGGTCGCTTCCGCATCGCGGAAATCCTCGAGGATCCGCTGGCAGCGTTCGTAGAAGTGCCGCCCCTCTTCAGTCAGCGTGACGCGCCGCGTCGTGCGGTTGAACAGGCGCACGCCGAGCGACTGCTCGAGTTTCGCGATCGTCTTGCCGACCGCCGACGCCGAGATGCCGAGCGCGCGGCCGGCCGCGACGAAGCTCAGCGCTTCGGCGGTGCGGACGAAGGCGACGATGCCGGTCAGGTTTTCCATCGAATCTAGGTGCGTGCGCCAACGGGCGCGGCTCAGGGAATTGCGGAATTCTAGTTCGTTATATCCGGAACTTCGCATGGTTTTTCGCGGATTGAATCGGATTTATCTTCTGTCGCTCTGGCGGCGCATCCGCGCCGGCGTTTCGAGGAGCGATGATGGATCACCCGTTTTCAGCCGTATCGGCAGTTTCGGCGCGCCGGCGCGCATGGGTGCTGGCCGCCGTCTGCATGGCCGCCGTCGCGCTGCCGCTGTCGTTTTCGGGCGGCGCGGTCGCGACGCCGGCGATCGGCCGCGACCTGCATGGCGGCACGGTCGCGATGAACTGGATCACCAACGCGTTCATGCTCGCGTTCGGCAGTTTCCTGATGGCGGCCGGCGCGCTGGCCGACCAGTTCGGCCGCAAGCGGCTGTTCGCGATCGGCGTCGGCGGTTTCACGCTGATGTCGGTTGCGCTCGCGTTCGCGCCGTCGATGCTCGCGGTCGACCTGCTGCGCGCCGCGCAAGGGCTCGCGGCGGCCGCGGCGCTCGCGGGCGGCACGGCCGCGCTCGTGCAGGAGTTCGACGGCGCGGCGCGCACGCGCGCGTTCAGCCTGCTCGGCACGACCTTCGGCATCGGGCTCGCGTTCGGGCCCGTGCTGGCCGGCGGCCTGATCGGCCACTACGGCTGGCGCGCGATCTTCGTCACGAGCGCGGTGGCCGGCGTGCTGTCGCTCGCATTCGGGCTGCCGCGCATGCGCGAGTCGCGCGACCCGCATGCGACGGGGCTCGACTGGCCCGGCACGGCCTCGTTCACGGCCGCGCTGACGCTGTTCACGTTCGGCGTGATCGAGGCGCCCGCGCGCGGCTGGACGAGCGCGCTCGTGGTCGTGCTGCTGGCCGGCGCGGCGCTCGGCGCATGCGCGTTCGTGACGATCGAGACGCGCGTCGCGCGGCCGATGCTCGACCTGTCGCTGTTCCGTATCGCGCGTTTCGTCGGCGTGCAGGTGCTGCCGGTGTCGACCTGCTGCTGCTACATCGTGCTGCTCGTCGTGCTGCCGCTGCGCTTCATCGGCATCGACGGCTTCAGCGAGATCGACGCCGGCTGGCTGATGCTCGCGATCTCCGCGCCGATGCTCGTCGTGCCGTTCGCCGCCGCGACGCTCACGCGCTGGCTGTCGGCCGGCGTGATCTCGGCGCTCGGGCTGGTGGTCGCGGCGGGCGGGCTCGTGTGGCTGGGTGTCGCGCTGCGCGGCGGCGCGGGGACGGCGGCGATCGGGCCGATGCTGGCGATCGGGGTTGGCGCCGGGATGCCGTGGGGGCTGATGGACGGGCTGTCGGTGAGCGTCGTGCCGAAGGAGCGCGCGGGGATGGCGACGGGGATCTTCAGCACGACGCGCGTGGCCGGCGAGGGGATCGCGCTTGCGATCGTCGGCGCGGTGCTGGCCGCGCTCGCGCAGACGGGGCTGCGGCAGGCGGCCGGTGCCGCCGGCACGCCCGGCGCGACGCTGCGTGCGGCCGCGCGGCTCGCGACCGGCGACCTCGCTGGCGCGGCCGCTGCGTTGCCGGGCATCGGTCATGCGGCGCTGCTCGGGAGCTATACGCATGCGTTCGACCGGTTGCTGACCGGGCTGGCCGTCGTCACGGTGCTGTGCGCGGTGGTGGTGTTCGTGTTTCTCGGCGGGCGGCCGGCGGCTGAAGCGGGCGACGACGCGGACGGGCATGCGCCAGCCGACGCGCCGGCGCGCAGCCGGATCGAACCGGCCTGTGCGGAGACGCATGGGCGTTGAGCGTTGCGTCGTCGAGCATGGGCGTTCAGGTAATGGCAGCCGGAGCGCCGGCGCATTTCGTCATGAGCGCATCCGCACGCTGACGATCCGCCCATCGCATCACACCAGCACGAGCGGCGGCAGCGCCGCATCCGTGCGCGCCTGCGCGTGCCCCACCTCGATCACCACATAGCGCCGCGCGTCGGGCCACAGATGCGCGCGGCTTTCCGCATCCTCGTCGATCGTCGCGCGGCCCTGCACGAGCCAGGTCGTCCGGCGCACGAAATCGACGAACAGCAGCGCGATGGCCGGATTCACGAGCAGGTTGCCGATCGTGTTGAACAGGTTGTTGCCCGCGAAGTCGGGCAGCACGAGCGTGCGGCGGTCGGGGATGTCGACGAGCGGCTCGAACGCGCCGTCGGCGCGCGGCTGGCGGCCGCGGTACGAGCAGTCGCTGTCGCCCGCCGCATCGGCGGTCGCGACGATCAGGAACACCTGCTCGCGGATGAACGCGACAGCGTCGTCGGTCAGGGGGCCGGAGTCGCTCATGGTGTCGGCCGGCGCGAACGCCGCTGCGTGTGAACGGGATGCGCGATTCGCACGCAAGTGACATGCCACGCATCGCGTCCCCGATGCCCGTGCCGTCCGGCACGGCCACTGTGGAAAATCCGAACACCGGCCACACCGCTGCGCAATCGCGGTGTTCCGAATCGGCACACCCGCCGTGCTGCGTGCGTGAACACCGCACGGCGCGCACGCGGGCCGGCCGTGGTCGTCGTGCTTTCGTTCCGCGCCTGTCCGTTTGGCACGCATGTTGCGTAAACGGATACAGCGCGATCCAACCGGCGCTGCATTCACACAAGCACGATGAACAGGAGACATGTATGAACCCGTTTGACCTGAAACAACTGGGCCTCGACGTCGAATACCCGTACCGTCAGCAGTACGACAACTACATCGGCGGCAAGTGGGTGGCGCCGGTGAAGGGCGAGTATTTCGAGAACGTGTCGCCGATCAACGGCCAGCCGTTCTGCCGCATTCCGCGCTCGGGCGCCGACGATATCGAGCTGGCGCTGGACGCCGCGCATGCCGCGCGCCGCAAGTGGGGCAAGACGTCCGTGGCCGAGCGCGCGAACCTGCTGCTCGCCGCCGCCGACCGGATGGAAAAGAACCTGAAGCTGCTGGCCGTGGCCGAGACGATCGACAACGGCAAGCCGCTGCGCGAGACGATGGCGGCCGACCTGCCGCTCGCGGTCGACCACTTCCGCTACTTCGCAGGCTGTATCCGCGCACAGGAAGGCGGCATCTCCGAAATCGACGACAACACCGTCGCGTACCACTTCCACGAGCCGCTCGGCGTCGTCGGCCAGATCATCCCGTGGAACTTCCCGCTGCTGATGGCCGCGTGGAAGCTCGCACCCGCGCTCGCGGCCGGCTGCTGCGTCGTGATGAAGCCGGCCGAGCAGACGCCCGCGTCGGTGCTCGTGCTGATGGAACTGATCGGCGACCTGTTCCCGGCCGGCACGATCAACATCGTGAACGGCTTCGGTAAGGAAGCGGGCGAAGCGCTCGCGACCAGCAAGCGGATCGCGAAGATCGCGTTCACGGGCTCGACGCCGGTCGGCAAGCATATCCTGCGCGCGGCGGCCGACAACCTGATCCCGTCGACGGTCGAACTTGGCGGCAAGAGCCCGAACATCTTCTTCGCCGACGTGCTCGATCGGGAAGATGCGTTCCTCGACAAGACGCTCGAAGGGCTTGCGATGTTCGCGCTGAACCAGGGCGAGGTATGCACGTGCCCGTCGCGCATCCTGATCCAGGAATCGATCTACGAACGCTTCATCGAGAAGGCCGTCGCGCGCGTCGAGCGCATCAAGTCCGGCCACCCGCTCGACCTGCAGACGATGATCGGCGCGCAGGCGTCGCAGCAGCAGCTCGACAAGATCCTGTCGTACATCGACATCGGCCGCGGCGAAGGCGCGCAATGCCTGACGGGCGGCGAACGCACGGCGCCGGCTGCCGAACTCGGCACGGGCTACTACGTGAAGCCGACGATGCTGCTCGGCAACAACAAGATGCGCGTGTTCCAGGAAGAGATCTTCGGGCCGGTCGCGTCGGTGATGACGTTCAAGGACGAGCAGGAAGCGATCGAACTCGCGAACGACACGTTCTACGGGCTCGGCGCGGGCGTGTGGACGCGCGACGGCACGCGTGCGTACCGGATGGGCCGTGAGATCGAGGCCGGCCGCGTGTGGACCAACTGCTACCACCTGTACCCGGCGCACGCGGCGTTCGGCGGCTACAAGCAGTCGGGGATCGGCCGCGAGACGCACAAGATGGCGCTGTCGAACTATCAGCAGACGAAGTGCCTGCTGGTCAGCTACCAGGCCGAGGCGCTCGGGTTCTTCTGACCTGATCGTCACGGCAGTGGCGAAGGGCCGGGACGGGCCGGTCGGCAAAGCAGCGCCGGCCGTGCGGGTACCGGTGTTCGGCGGCGACACGCGTGATGCGCGGGTTGTGTAGAACGTTCGACGGCCGGGCGATGTTTGCCCGGCCGTCGAGCGGCGCACACGCGGGTGCGATGTGCTGACTGCCTGCCATCCGGTCACCGGCACTTCGCCATTTTCGACTTCGACATCCGACACCCGGCGCAGGCCTCGCATCGTCGCGGCCAGCGCCGGAAACGATACCGGCAGCCGCGTGTTCGCTGCGGTCCGGTGCGCCGATGCGTGTAACGAAAACCGGCATGGCAGACCTTCCCCGATCCTTTCCGCGCCACCCCGTATTCCACGCGGGCGAACTCGACGCACAGCACCGCTTCGGCGTGGCGGACGAAGCCGAGCGGATGAGCGACGCCGTCACGACGCGCGTGAGCATCGGCGTGCGGCAGTTCGTCGAAACGCAGCCGTTCATGTTCGTCGGCACTGCATGCGGAGGGCGCGCGCCCATGACCTGCGACATCGTGCAGAGCCTGCGCGACGCGAACGGCGACCTGCTGCCCGTCGTCCGCGTGATCGACATGAAGACGCTGCGGTTCATGTTGCCCGCACCCGGCGATGGCCGGATCGACGCGACAGCGTGCAACGGCAGCGGGGTCGGGTTGCTGTTCGTCGATTTCGTGCGCGGCATCCGCTACCGGATCAACGGCCGCGCGACGCTGCGCGCAGATTTGCCCGAAGCGGAAGCGGCGCCCTGGCCGACCGGCAGCGCGATCGTCGAGCTGGCGGTCGCGCAGGCGTACGGCAACTGCGGCACGCGGGTCGTGCGGCTGAAACCGGCCGGGTAGCCGGTATTCGGCAGCCGGTGGCGACGGCAGCGGATATGCGCGGTCGCAGCGCGGATCGCACCGGCGGCGTGCGCGGCACGCCGCCTTCGGGTGCGCCCGTATCGCGCGAGCCGGCCGGGTAGCGTGAAATGACGGGTTGTGCGCCGGGCCGCGCGGTTCGGCACGGGACTTGCGTGACAGGTACGGTTCCGGGCAGGCGAGGGAGAACACGATGAATCAACACGCGGCGAGTATCGAAGAACCGACGGCCGAAGACACGCGTCGCAACGCGCAAGGCGACGACGCGCTGGCCGGGCAGGCGGTCGTCAGCGTCGCGCACGACGCGGACGAGCAGGCGCGCAACCTGATCGGCTGGCGGCAGACCTACGACCAGCTCGCGGCCGGCCGCTTCGTCGGCACGCTGACCGAGCTGCCGCTCGACACGATGAAGCTGTTTCGCGAATCGACCAGCCATCTGCTGCGCCAGGCATGCGAGGTGCGCGGCGATGCGTACTGGTTCGGCATCCCGCTCGTGTGCGACGGCGCGGCACGCGTCGATGCATGCCGGATCGGGCCCGGCGCGCTCGCGTTCCGCCCCGGCAACGTCGAATTCGAACTGCTGACGCCCGCGCAGTTCTCGATCTACGGTGTCGTCGTGCGCGGCGACGTGCTGCGCCGCTATGCGGAGGAGGTCGAACGCTGCGCACTCGACGAGCGGCTGTTCACGCAGCGCGTGATGCAGGTCGGCGATGCGCGGCTCGCGCGCCTGTGCGCACTGCTCGGCCGCCGGCTGGACGGTGCGGTGGCCGTGGCCGGCCCGCTGCCCGATACGCAGCGCGACGACCTGCAGGCCGAGGTGCTGGCCGCGCTGTTCGATGCGTGTGCGCAACCGGCCGACGACGGCGCTGGCCGCGCGCCGTCGACGCGCCGCTGGATCGTCGAGCAGGCGCGCGACTACGTGCTTGCGCACCGCACGCGCCCGGTCGGTGTGCCCGAGCTGTGCGAACAGCTGCACGTGAGCCGGCGCACGCTGCAGTACTGCTTCCAGGACGTGCTCGGGATGGCGCCCGCGACCTATCTGCGCACGCTGCGGCTGAACGGCGCGCGGCGCGACCTGTGCGGCCGCGCGGCCGGCTCGGTGCAGGACGTCGCGGAGGCGTGGGGCTTCTGGCATCTCAGCCAGTTCGCGACCGATTACCGAAGGCTGTTCGGCAAGCGGCCGTCGGAGACGCTGCGCGATCGCGCGGCGACGGTCGCGGCGCGGTGACGACGGCGTTCCGGCTGGCTGCCGCGTGCTGTCCCGTTATCCGGTGGTCGCTGCCGCTTCACGCGGCGTAGGCCACGGAAGCCGGTCCCAGTCGATCGCGCGATACGCGGCCTCGACCGCCGCGAGATCGGCCGGCCGCTCGCTGCGATGCAGCCCGCGCAATTCGGCCGGCACGTCGAGTTCGACCGGCACGCAATGCGGATAGTCGCGCACGCGCAGCGCCGGCCCGATCGTCGTGAAACACGCGAGCGTCGGCACGTCGAAGCCGTCGGCGAGATGCAGCGCGGCCGTGTCCGGCGCGAACAGCAGGCTTGCACCCTTGATCCATGCGATGAAGCGCGCGGTGTCGGTCGCGTCGCCGCTCACGTCGGTGTAGGCCGGATGCGCGACGGGGCCGAACCCGGCCACCGGCAGCCCGTAGCGTTGCGCGAGCCGTTCCACGAACGCCGCGCGCAGCGCGGGCGGCACGCTGCGCACCGCGGTGCTCGCGTTCGGGCAGAACAGCACGTACGGCCGCTGCCATGCGGCCGGCAGCGCGGGCAGCGGCAGCCGCGCGAGCCAGCGGTTGCGCTTCGCGGCGGCCGGCACGGCGGCCGGGTCGGCGCCGAGCGCGTCGAGGAAGAAATCGATCATCGGCAGCCGCGCGAACGCGGGCCAGTACAGGTGATTGCCGACGTCGATGCACGGCGCGTCCGCCGGCAGCGCGTCGACGGGGCACGGCAGCGTGCGCGATGGAGCGACGACGTCGGCCGCGAGCGCATACAGCGCGTCGACATAGCGCGGCGTGCGGGCCGGCCGGTACAGCGTGAAACGCAGGCCCGCGTGCGCCGCGCGCAGTGCGGCGAGCGCGGTCAGCCCGATCACCGAATCGCCGAGCGTGACGCCCATCCCGTTGATCACGTGCACATGCCGTGCGCCGTCGTAGTCGAGCCGGAACGGCCGGTGCGCGGCGTGCAGCAGGCCGAGCGCGGCCGCGGCCGGCATGTGGCCGACGGCGCGGGCATCGCCGTGCTCGATGTCGTACGGCGCGACGAGCGTGCCGTCCGGCGCGAGCAGCGTGCCGGGAAGCACGAGCGCGTCGTCGTGCGATAGCGCGATGCCGGGCGGCGCGGTGCGCATTTCCACCGTCATCCGCCGCGTGCGCGGCGGCCCTGTTCGCGGATTTGTTCGAGCGTCGCGGCCGGCGTGCTGGCGTCCTGCGGGATGCGGATCTCGATCAGCGCAGGCAGCCCGCAGGTCAGCGCGCGCTCGAGCGCGGGCGCGAAATCGGCGGTGCGCTCGACCGTCTCGCCATGCGCACCGAACGCGCGCGCATACGCGGCGAAATCGGGATTCGTGAGCCCAGTGCCGTGCACGCGGCCCGGGTAGTTGCGCTCCTGATGCATGCGGATCGTGCCGAAATGCCCGTTGTTGACGACGATCGCGACGATGTTCAGCCCGTACTGCATCGCGGTGGCAAGCTCGTTGCCGGCCATCATGAAGCAGCCGTCGCCCGCGAGCGCGACGACGGCCCGCGACGGGTACAGCGATTTCGCGGCGAGCGCGGCCGGGATGCCGTAGCCCATCGCGCCGCTCGTCGGCGCGAGCTGCGAGCGGAAGTGCCGGTACGCGAAGTGGCGATGCAGCCAGATCGCATAGTTGCCGGCGCCGTTGGTCAGGATCGCGTCGTGCGGCAGGCGCTCGCGCAACTGCACCATCACGTCGCCGAGCTGGACGTCGCCGGGCATCGGCAGCGGCGCATGCCATTCGCGGTACGCACGATGCGCGTCGGCGGCCGTGCCGGCCCACACAGGGCGCTCGGGCGGTTCGAGCGCGGCGAGCGGCGCGGCGATCTCGGGCATTCCCGACACGATCGGCAGGTCGGCCGCATACACGCGGCCGAGCTCGTCCGCGCCCTGGTGCACGTGGATCAGCGTCTGGCGCGTCTTCGGGATGTCGAGCAGCGTGTAGCCGCCGGTCGTCGCTTCGCCGAGGCGCGGCCCGATCGCGAGCAGCAGGTCGGCGTCGCGGATGCGCTTCGCGAGCGCCGGATTGATCCCGAGCCCGACGTCGCCCGCGTAGTTCGGGTGCGCGTTGTCGATCGTGTCCTGGTAGCGGAACGCGCACGCGACCGGCAGTTGCCAGCGCTCGACGAAGCTGCGCAGGTTCGCGCACGCGTCGGGCGTCCAGCCGCTGCCGCCGACGATCGCGAGCGGCCGTTCCGCGCGCGCGAGCCGCTCGCGCAGCTCGTCGATCTGCGCGGCCGACGGCGCGGCGGCGACGCGTTTCGCGGCCGGCACGACCGGCTGCGGCGCGCACGCTTCGGACAGCACGTCTTCCGGCAGCGCGAGCACGACCGGGCCGGGCCGGCCCGACATCGCGACGTGGAACGCATGGCTCAGGTATTCGGGGATGCGGCGCGGGTCGTCGATCTGCGCGACCCATTTCGCCATCTGGCCGAACATCCGGCGGTAGTCGATTTCCTGGAAGGCTTCGCGGTCGAGGTGCTCGCGTGCGCACTGGCCGATGAACAGGATCATCGGCGTCGAATCCTGGAACGCGGTGTGCACGCCGATCGACGCATGCGTCGCGCCGGGCCCGCGCGTGACGAACGCGATGCCGGGGCGGCCGGTCAGCTTGCCGACCGCCTCGGCCATGTTCGCGGCGGCCGCCTCGTGGCGGCAGACGACCGTCTGGATGCGCGCGGTGTCGTCCGCCAGCGCATCGAGTACGGCGAGGAAACTCTCGCCCGGCACGCAGAACACGCGTTCGACGTGATTGGCGAGCAACGCATCGACGAGCAGTCGCGCACCGGTGGTGGTGCGCGGCTCGAGATCCTTGGAATGCGACATGGGCTGCCGTCTCCCTGGGTAGCGGGACGTACAGCTTACGCCTGTCGGCGGGGCGGTGAAAAGTGTCGGAACGGGGTGGGGCGGACGGCAGGGAACATGTATCGAACATTTCGGGTCCGATACGCATGCATGCCATTCATCCATTCAGGATCGGCGATTCCTGGGTCGTGTCGATTCCCGACGAACTGGCCTACGAATGCGACGATATAGCACTCGAAATCGAACGCGTCGGCGACGAGCTTCGTATTCGACCGGCGAGACGACCGTTATCCGGCGTGCTGGCAAAATTCGCGCAATTCGACGCAGGGATGGCGGTGGAAAGACTCGACGAAGACGGGCAGGGCGAGCGCGAGCTTCTTTGATGCCGTACACGCCCGCCCGCCATCATTACCTCAACACTCGACGATATTCACCGCCAGCCCGCCGCGCGACGTTTCCTTGTACTTCGTCTTCATGTCGGCGCCCGTCTCGCGCATCGTCTTGATCACCGAGTCGAGCGACACGTAGTGCGAGCCGTCGCCGCGCAGCGCCATGCGCGCCGCGTTGACGGCCTTCACCGACGCCATCGCGTTGCGCTCGATGCACGGGATCTGCACCATCCCGCCGACCGGGTCGCAGGTGAGGCCGAGGTTGTGCTCCATGCCGATCTCGGCCGCGTTCTCGACCTGGTGCGGCGTGCCGCCGAGCACGGCCGCGAGCGCGCCGGCCGCCATCGAGCAGGCAACGCCCACTTCGCCCTGGCAGCCGACTTCCGCGCCCGAGATCGACGCGTTGAGCTTGTAAAGAATGCCGATCGCGGCGGCCGTCAGCAGGAAGTCGATCACGCCCTGTTCGTTCGCGCCGGGCGTGAAGCGCGTGTAGTAGTGCAGCACGGCCGGGATGATGCCGGCCGCGCCGTTGGTCGGCGCGGTGACGACACGGCCGCCGGCCGCGTTTTCCTCGTTGACCGCGATCGCGTACAGGTTGATCCAGTCGATCATCGACAGCGGGTCCTGCAGCGCGCGCTCCGGGCTGCCCGTCAACGTGCGGTACAGCTGCGGCGCGCGGCGCTTGACCTGGAACGGGCCGGGCAGGTTGCCGTCGGCATCGGGGTTGCCGATCCCGCAGCCGCGCGACACGCACGACTGCATCACGGCCCAGATCTTCAGCAGCCCGTCGCGCGTTTCTTCCTCGGTGTGCCACGCTCGCTCGTTTTCCCACATCAGCTGCGCGATCGACTTGCCGGTCGATTCGGTCAGCGCGAGCAGTTCCGCGCCGGTGCGGAACGGGTGCGTCATCTGCTCGGCCGCGCTCAGCACCTTCGTGTTCGGCGCACCGGCCGTCACGACGAAGCCGCCGCCGACCGACAGGTACGTGCGCTCGACCAGCACCGCGCCATTCGCGTCGGACGCGCGCAGCTTCATCCCGTTCGGATGCTCGGGCAGCGCCTGGCGGTAGAACGCGATGCTCTCCTTCAGCACGAACGGCACCGGATGCGTGCCGAGCAGCGCGAGCTTCTTCGACTTGCGGACCTCTTCCAGCCGCGCGTCGATCGTGTCGGGATCGACGGTGTCGGGCGCGTCGCCGAGCAGGCCGAGCATCACGCCGCGGTCGGTGCCGTGGCCCTTGCCGGTGGCGCCGAGCGAGCCGTACAGCTCGACCTTCACGTGGGCCGTCGCATCGAGCTGCCCGTCGCGCTCGAGGCCCTGGACGAACATCAGCGCCGCGCGCATCGGTCCGACCGTATGCGAACTGGACGGACCGATGCCGATCTTGAAGAGGTCAAACACGCTGACTGCCATTTCGATACCTGCCTTGCTTATAAGAGTAGTGCTAGCGCGCCTGCAATGGCAGGCACGCGGCGAGCCATGCGGGCGGCGTCGGGGAAAGCTGCTGCGCGACGCGGGCATAGCGCCCGTCCAGCCGCGCGGCCAGATGAAAGAGTTCGGTGGCGTTTTTCGGGTCCCACTGCCCCGTGTAGCCCGGCAGGCCGGCCTCGCGGCGCTTCGCGTCGAACGGCACCGGCGAATTCACGAATTCCTCGTGGGTCTTCTCGCCGAGCGCGTACGGCACGAGCCAGTCGAGCGCGGCCTCGAGCGTCGCGCCGTTCGCGCCGCGCTCGCGCAGCCAGTTGCGGTTGAAGCGGCGCGCGGCGAGCGCGGCCGTCACCAGCGGCTGCAGGTCGTACACCGCGTAGTGCAGCGCATCGCGCTCCTCGAAGTCCCACGTCTTGCCGTCCGGGCCGATGTTGTCGGCGAGATGCTCGACGAACAGCCGCTGCGCGGCGTTCATCATCCTGCGGTCGCCGAGCGTGAACGCGGACAGCGCGATCAGCTTGATCCGGTGGCTCTGCCAGTTGTTGCGCCAGGTGCCCGTGAGCGGGCGCTTCTGCGCGTCTATCTGCGCGACATAGCCGGCGCCGAGCTTCGCGATGAACGCGGCCGTCGCGTTGCGGGTCTTCACCGGCAGCGCGCTCGCGGTCATGTCGTACGCGATGATCAGGCTTTCGAAGCGCGTCTCGTCGATCGGGTTGAAGCTCGGCTGGTAGGTCGCGACCCACGCGGACAGGAAGCGGTCGACGAGCTGCAGGTAGCGCGGCGCGTTCGTCACGCGCCACGCGAGCGCCGCGTCGCGCATCAGGTCCATGTCCTTCAGCGCGGCGGCGCTCTGGTCGTAGATGCCCTCGTGCGGCAGCGTGCCCTCGGTGTGCACGCGCGGCATCGCCTTCGGCTGCTCGCCGATACGCGCGTCGACGCTGCGGATCAGCGCCTGCACGCCCGGCTCGGCCTGGGTCGTCTCGCTCGCCTGCAGTGCCGGCGCCGCGCAGAAATTCATCGCCGCGCGCGCGCTGCCGGCCGCGCCGAGGCCGGCAGCGGCAAACGACAGCGACGCGACGAGCATCGGCACGAACCGGCGCGCGCGCGGCCGGCTCTGCATTGCACCATGGCCCGGAAACATCGGACGCACCATGCGGAACTCCTTCATTGGCTGGATCGCGTGTGATGTTAGCCGGATTGGCGGACGAACGCGCACCGGTTCGAGCGGCGAACGCAAAAACCGCACGCAACACGGAGTTGCGTGCGGTGCGATCACCATCGGACGGCTCGGGGCCTGGCGCGCGTTATGCGTACTCCGACATCGGCACGCACGAGCAGAACAGGTTGCGGTCGCCGTACGCGTTGTCCGCGCGGCCGACCGGCGGCCAGTACTTGTTCGTGCCGAGCGACGCGACCGGGTACGCAGCCTGCTCGCGCGAGTACGCGTGCGGCCATTCGTTCGCGGTGACGACGGCCGCCGTGTGCGGTGCGTGACGCAGCGGGTTGTCCTCGCGGTCGGCGCGGCCTTCCTCGACTGCGCGGATTTCCTCGCGGATCGCGATCATCGCGGCGATGAAGCGGTCGAGTTCTTCCTGCGATTCCGATTCGGTCGGCTCGACCATCAGCGTGCCCGGCACCGGGAAGCTCATCGTCGGCGCGTGGAAGCCGTAGTCCATCAGGCGCTTCGCGACGTCGTCGACGCTGATGCCGCTCGAATCCTTGATCGGACGCAGGTCGAGAATGCATTCGTGCGCGACCAGCCCGCCCGGGCCCGAGTACAGCACCGGGTAGTGCGGCGCGAGGCGCTTCGCGATGTAGTTCGCGTTGAGGATCGCGGTTTCCGTCGCGGCGGTCAGGTTCTTCGCGCCCATCATCGCGATGTACATCCACGAGATCGGCAGGATCGACGCCGAGCCGTACGGGGCGGCCGACACCGCGCCGATGCCGTGTTCGTCGCGCGCGTAGCCGGTCGAACGCTGGTTCGGCAGGAACTTCGCGAGGTGCGCGCCGACCGCGACCGGGCCGACGCCCGGGCCGCCGCCGCCGTGCGGGATGCAGAAGGTCTTGTGCAGGTTCAGGTGCGACACGTCGCCGCCGAACTGGCCCGGCGCGGTCAGGCCGACCATCGCGTTCATGTTCGCGCCGTCGACGTACACCTGGCCGCCGTGCGCATGGACGATCTCGCAGATCTCGCGGACGTTCTGCTCGAACACGCCGTGCGTCGACGGATACGTGATCATGATCGCCGCGAGGTCCTTCGAGTGCTGCTCGGCCTTCGCCTGCAGGTCGGCGATGTCGACGTTGCCTTGTGCGTCGCACGCGACGACCACGACCTTCATGCCGGCCATGTGCGCGGATGCCGGGTTCGTGCCGTGCGCGGACGCCGGGATCAGGCATACGTCGCGGTGGGCTTCGCCGCGCGATGCGTGGTAAGCGTGGATGATCAACAGGCCCGCATACTCGCCCTGCGAGCCCGCGTTCGGCTGCAGCGACACGGCCGCGTAGCCGGTGGCCGCGACGAGCATCTGCTCGAGCTGGTCGATCATCTCGCGGTAGCCGACGGTCTGGTCGGCCGGCGCGAACGGGTGGATGCCGCCGAACTCGGGCCACGTGACGGGCAGCATTTCCGACGTCGCGTTCAGCTTCATCGTGCACGAGCCGAGCGGGATCATCGAGCGGTCGAGCGCGAGATCCTTGTCCGACAGGCTGCGCAGGTAGCGCAGCATTTCGGTTTCGGAATGGTGGCGGTTGAACACGTGGTGCGTCAGGTACGCGCTCGTGCGCTCGAGGCCGGCCGGCAGCGCGGCGACGCCGGCGAGGCCCGCGTCCAGCGCGTCGACGGCCGGCGCGGTGCCGCCCGCGGCCTGCGCGAACACGTCGAGCAGATCGGCGAGGTCGTCGCGCGTCGTCGTTTCGTCGACCGACACGCCGACTTGCGTGTCGCTCACGCGGCGCAGGTTGATGCGCTTGCCCTTCGCGAATTCGTGAACCTGCGCGGTGCGCGCGCCGGTGTCGATCGTCAGCGTGTCGAAGAACGTGTCGTTGACGGTCGCGAAGCCGAGCTGCTTCACGCCGGCGGCGAACAGCGCCGCGATGCGGTTCACGCGCAGCGCGATCGTCTTCAGCCCGTGCGGGCCGTGATAGACCGCGTACATGCTGGCCATGATCGCGAGCAGCGCCTGCGCGGTACACACGTTCGACGTCGCCTTTTCGCGGCGGATGTGCTGTTCGCGCGTCTGCAGAGCGAGGCGCAGCGCGGGCTTGCCCTGCGCGTCGACCGTCACGCCGACGAGGCGGCCCGGCATCTGGCGCTTGAATTCGTCGCGCACCGCGAGATACGCGGCGTGCGGGCCGCCGAAGCCCATCGGCACGCCGAAGCGCTGCGTGTTGCCGATCGCGACGTCCGCGCCCCATTCGCCGGGCGGCGTCAGCACGGTGAGCGCGAGCAGGTCGGCCGCGACGACCACGTGGCCGCCGGCCGCGTGGATCGCTTCCGTGAGTGCGCGGTAGTCGCGCACGTCGCCGTTCACGCCCGGGTATTGCAGCAGCACGCCGAACGCGTTCGCCTGCGCGGCGTCGGCGGCCGGGCCCGTCTTGACCTCGATGCCGATCGGCAGCGCGCGCGTGCGGATCACTTCGAGCGTCTGCGGCAGCACGTCGTCGGCGACGTAGAACACGTTCGACTTCGGCTTGCCGGTGCGCTGCAGCAGCGTCATCGCTTCGGCCGCGGCGGTGGCCTCGTCGAGCAGCGACGCGTTCGAGATCGCGAGGCCCGTGAGGTCGGTCACCATCTGCTGGAAGTTCAGGAGCGCCTCGAGGCGGCCCTGGGAAATTTCGGGCTGGTACGGCGTGTAGGCCGTGTACCACGCCGGGTTTTCGAGCACGTTGCGCAGGATCACCGCCGGCGTGTGCGTGTCGTGGTAACCCTGGCCGATATACGAGCGGAACACCTGGTTCTTGTCCGCGAGAGCCCGCAGCGCGGCGAGGGCTTCGGCCTCGCTCTTCGGCTGCGCGAACGGGCCGAGCGGCAGCGTTTCGGCGCGGCGGATCGAGGCCGGGATCACGGCATCCATCAGGGCGGCGCGCGACGCAAAGCCGAGCGTGTCGAGCATGGCCTGCTGGCTGGCGGCGTCGGGGCCGATGTGGCGTTCGGCGAACGCGTCGTGCGTTTCGAGCGCGGCGAGCGAGAGGGGCGTGCGGTTCATCAGGCGGTCCGGGTGTTCGAGCTTCATGGCGTGACTCTGGTCCCGCGCGGGACGGGCGGCTGGCCGGCCCCGCGCGGTTCGGGTAAGGAAATTAGTCGATCAGCTTGGTGTAGGCGGCAGCGTCGATCAGCTTGTCGGTCGATGCGCCGGCCGCGAGCTTGATCTTGAAGAGCCAGCTCGCGTACGCGTCGCCGTTGACCTGATCCGGCGCGTCGACGATCGCGCCGTTGACTTCGACGATCTCGCCCGACACCGGCGAGTAGATGTCGGATGCCGCCTTCACCGATTCGACGACGCCGACCGCGTCGCCCGCGGTCACCGACTTGCCGACTTCGGGCAGTTCGAGGAAGACGATGTCGCCGAGCGTGCTCTGCGCGTGATCGGTGATGCCGACCGTCAGCGTGCCGTCTGCCTCGGTGCGGATCCACTCGTGTTCTTCGGTGTATTTCAGATCGGCCGGGACGTTGCTCATCGGATGCTCCTGGATAAAAGGGTGTGATTCGTTCTGCTGGCGCGCCGCCGGGGCGCGCCGGGGTGTGGTTGCGCCGGGCGTCATCTCCCGGCTTCCCGGGAGGAGGCCCCCCGGCCGTTACGCAGCGAGGACCTTGCCGTTGCGCACGAACGGCAGTTTTACCACGCGCGCGGGAAGATTCTTGTCGCGAATTTGCACCTGGATCGTGTCGCCGATCTGGACGGCCGCAGGCACGCGCGCGAACGCGATCGATTCCTGCATCGACGGCGAGAACGTGCCGCTCGTGATCTCGCCTTCGCCGTGCGGCGTGACGACCTTCTGGTGCGCGCGCAGCACGCCGCCCGCCTTGCCGTTTTCCTTCTGCAGGATCAGGCCGACGAACGCGGCGCGCGCGCCGTCGCGCTCGAGCGCGGCGCGGCCGACGAAGTCGCGCGGTGCGGTGAGGTCGACCGTCCACGCGAGGCCCGCGTCGAGCGGCGACACGGTGTCGTCCATGTCCTGGCCGTACAGGTTCATGCCGGCCTCGAGGCGCAGCGTGTCGCGCGCGCCGAGCCCGCACGGGCGCACCCCGTTTTGCTGCAGTGCGTTCCACAGCGCTTCGACATGCACGGCCGGGACGATCACCTCGAAGCCGTCTTCACCGGTATAGCCGGTGCGCGCCACGGTGAGATCGCCGAACGGCGTGCCGGCGACCTGCGCGGCGTTGAACGGCTTCAGCTCGCTCGTCGCGGCGCGCGCGGCGGGCACGGTCGTCCAGACCTTTTCGCGGGCGTTCGGGCCCTGTACGGCGACGATCGCGAAATCGCGGCGCGGCGCGATCGTGAGGCCGTAGCCGCCTTGTTCATTGAGCGTGTTGAACCACGCGATGTCTTTCTCGGCGGTGCCGGCGTTGACGACGACGCGGAAGAATTCTTCGGTGAAGTAGTAGACGATCAGGTCGTCGACGACGCCGCCCTGCGGATTGAGCAGGCACGAGTAGAGTGCCTTGCCGGGCGCCTTGAGCTTGCCGACGTTGTTCGCGATCGCGTGCTCGAAGAACGCGCGCACGCGGCTGCCGGTGAAATCGACGACGCACATGTGCGACACGTCGAACATGCCGGCGTCGGTGCGCACGGCTTCGTGTTCTTCGATCTGCGAGCCGTAGTTGACGGGCATGTCCCAGCCGCCGAAGTCGACCATGCGGGCATTGAGCGCGCGGTGCGCGGCGTTGAGCGGGGTGTGATTCAGTGCAGTCATCGAGGCCTCAGGCAAGGCGCTTGCGCGCGGATCAGAACGGCCATGTGCCGACCGCCGCGGCCGACGGGCTGCGAGCGATCAGGTACATGCCCCTCTGTCCTCGATACCTGAGAGATTGCGCTGCGGGCAAAGCCCGGCGAGCGCGCGCCCCTTCGGTGGGCAGCTTGCCCGCGCAGCATGTGCGCAGCGGGCTACTGCCGCTCTCCAGAGTGCGGGGAGTGCGGCCCGCGCAATGCGCGGACGGGATTCCCCGACGCGGTCGGTCCTTTTGCCTGAGAGTTTGCGGGTGTGCCCCTTCGGCGGCGCGACCGGCGTTTCAGCAACGCGGTCACACGCTCTCCCGACGCGTGCGGGCGACTGTACGCGAGCGGTTGGACCTTGTCAATTTGAGCAAAAGAATGTCGCTTTGCGACAAGCGGCGGCAGCCCGTGCCGCCGCTTTTTTCCACTCCGGCGGGCGCCGGCGCGTTACTCGCCGATCGCGCGCGCGGCCGTGTCGAGTTCCTGGTTCAGCACGCGCTGCTCGTCGCCGGACAGGCCGCCGCTGTGCTGCGCGGCCATGTCGTTCGCTTCCTGGCGGATCACGTCGAGGCGGTGGTGTAGCTGCGCGCCGTACGGCGGCGGGTAGTAGCCGCCGTTCACGCGCGCGTCGATGCGGCGATGCAGGTTGTCGATCCGGCCCTGGACCTCCTGCATGCGCTCGTTCGCGACGACCTGTGGATTTGGCCGCGGCGGGGGCGCCTGCCGGGCAGGCCGCTGCGGCTGAACGACACAGGCCGCGAGCGAGGAAACCAGCACGCAGCACGCTGCTGCGCGAATCAACCGTTGCATCAACATTCTCCTGACGGATTGGTGTCGGATCGACTTTTTGAGAAACGCGTCAGACAGGTCTACCGCTGACTTTCGTTCCCCCGGCATTTGTAACCGAATGTTCCGGCTGATCCAGGCGCACGCGTGCCGGCCGGCCGCAACCGGCCGGCGCGCGGTGTTCAGACCATGCGGCGCACGAACGGCAGCCGGCGGCCGTCGTGCTCGCTCTGCGCGGCGAGCTCGATGATCGTCATCACGTCGACGGCGTCCTGCGCGGTGACGGGGAACGGCGCGCCGTCGCGGATCGACGCGGCGAGCGCGCGGTAGAACTCCGCGTACTGGCCGTCGAGCGTCGGCACCGGGCGCTCGACTTCGACTTCGCCGTCGAGCACGCGCAACAGGCCGGGCGGGTTGCCGCCGCCGAACTCGACGTCGTCCGCGGTGAGGCCGGCCTTGAGCTGGTCTTCCTGCGTGTCGAGCCCGAACTTCTGGTAGCTGCCGCGCGTGCCGTGCAGCGTGAAGCGCGCGGGCTCGATCGCCGCCAGCGCGCTCGCATGCAGCGCGATGTCCTTGTCCGGATAGCCGAGCAGCAGGTGCACGAAATCGGGCGCCGTGCCGTTGTCGCGGCGCGTCTTGACGGTCGCGCTCACCGTTTCCGGTACGCCGAACAGCGCAAGCGCCTGGTCGATCAGGTGCGGGCCGAGGTCGAGCAGCAGGCCGCCGCCGCGTGCGGGCTCCTCGCGCCAGCGCGTGCGCGGCGTCGGCCGGAAGCGGTCGAAGTGCGACGCGAAGTAGGTGAGCCGGCCGAGCTCGCCCGATTCGACGACGCGGCGCACGGTGAGGAAATCGCCGTCCCAGCGGCGATTGTGGAACGGCGCGAACAGCCGGCTGCGCGCGTTCGCGAGCCGTGCGAGCGCGAGCGCCTCGTCGGCGGTGAGCGTGACCGGCTTGTCGACGACCACGTGACGGCCGGCTTCGAGCACCTGGCGCGCGAGCGCGAAATGCGTGTCGTTCGGCGTGGCGATCACCACGCACTCGATGTCGTCGAGGCCGAGCAGCGTGTCGAGGTCGGGGACGACACGCGCGCCCGGATACGCGGCCTGCGCGCGATCGGGCTGGCCCGTCGCGATCGCGGCGACTTCAGTGCGGCCGCTCGTGGCGATCACGGGCGCGTGGAACGTCGCGCCGGCGAAACCGAAACCCATCAAACCAATCCTGAGCAATGACGACATGGCAATTCCTGGCTGCGAAGGAAATTAAAGGATGGCGCGCCGGGGCGGCGCGAGGACGACCGGCTATTTTGGCATGGCGCTGCCGCTTGTACTGGCGCGTCGGGCGAAATGCGCGGGGAGATGCGGCACATGCGCAATGGAAGCCGGCATTTGCGCGAGACCGCGCACCGTGCGCGCGTGGCTGCCTGTCCGGCTTCGAGGCAAACGGCCGGCGCGCGAGCGCTGTGCCGTGTCATGCGGCCGCCCGCTGCCGCACGGCGGCTGCGACCTGTGCGGCCCACACGGCGCATGCCGCTTCGCCTGGGTGGAAGCCGTCCGCGGCCATCAGGTGGCGCTCGAGCGGCAGCGCGACCCGCAGGAACGTGCAATGCGGCTGCGCGGCGGCCCAGCCGGCGAGTGCCGCGTTGAGCCGTTTCGCGCGCAGCCCGAGATACCACGCGAGCGGCTGCGGCAGCGCCGGAAAGCGTTCCATCGGCGGCACTGCCGACAGGATCACGTGCCTGACCCGGAAGCGCCCGGCGAGCGTCCGGACGAGTTCGGCCTGCGCCGCCTGCCAGCGGGCCGGCGGCACGCCGCCCGTCACGTCGTTGACGCCGAGCGACGTCACGGCAACGTCGAACGGCTCGGCCGGCTCGGCGGCGAGCCAGTCGACGAGATCTTGCGTGGTCAGGCCCGTGCGCGCGAGCAGCTTCCAGCTCACGCGGTGCGTGGCCGCCAGTTCGCTCGCCAGTTGCCCGGACAGCGCGTCGCGCTGCGTCGCGACGCCGACGCCCGCGGCGGCGGAATCGCCGACCACCAGCACGCGTAGCGGCGGGCCGTCGCCGGCAACGCCGTCGCGCGGGCCGGCCGCCTCGGGCAGCCGCGGCGTGACGCGCCGCACGTAGCGCCCCTGCGCGAACAGCAGCGGGCCGAGGGCGGCGGTGGCGAGCGGGTATCCCATGGTGTCGATCCGGTGGCGTTTCGGGCGGTTCATACGGGCTCGGCGCGGGGCGGCGTCGGCGTGTGCGTATTGTGGCCGATCGGTGCGCGAACGGGGCCGGATTGGCCGGACGGACAGGGCGCGGCCGGGCGATCGGCCCGCACGGCCCCGTCCGGCGGCGCTCCCGAAATACGCGCCGCCGACGTGTTAACATGCGCGTCCTGCCCGCGTGTCCGCCTGCTTCGCCAGCCTGCCGCGCACGGCATCCTCCCGGCGTTCCGCCGTCAACCGCAACACCATCCGTCATCATGTCCGCAGGCCTCAATCCCGCCCAGAACGAAGCGGTGCGCTACCTCGACGGTCCCTGTCTCGTGCTCGCCGGCGCGGGCAGCGGCAAGACCCGCGTGATCACGCAGAAGATCGCGCACCTGATCGAAGCGAAAGGTTTCGAGCCGCGCCACATCGCCGCCGTCACGTTCACGAACAAGGCGGCCGCCGAAATGCGCGAGCGCGTGTCGAAGCTGCTCGAGGGCAAGACGCTCACCACGCCCGGCAAGGAAGGCCGCAAGGTGCCCGTCAACCAGCTCACCGTCTGCACGTTCCACTCGCTCGGCGTGCAGATCCTGCGCCAGGAGGCCGAGCACGTCGGCCTGAAGCCGCAGTTCTCGATCATGGATTCGGACGACTGCTTCGGGATGATCCAGGAGCAGCTCGGCACCACCGACAAGGGGCTGATCCGCAAGATCCAGAGCATCATCTCGCTGTGGAAGAACGGCCTGATCATGCCCGACGAGGCGATGGCGATCGCGGCCAACGAGGACGAGCACCAGGCCGCGCTGGTCTACCGCAACTACGTCGCGACGCTGCATGCGTACCAGGCGGTCGACTTCGATGACCTGATCCGCCTGCCCGCCGAGCTGTTCGCGAAGAACGAGCAGGTGCGCGACCGCTGGCAGAACAAGCTGCGCTACCTGCTGATCGACGAGTACCAGGACACCAACGCGTGCCAGTACGAGCTGCTGAAGCAGCTCGCCGGCCCGCGCGCCGCGTTCACGGCGGTCGGCGACGACGACCAGGCGATCTACGGCTGGCGCGGCGCGACGCTCGAGAACCTTGCGCAGCTCGGCAAGGATTTCCCGAAGCTGCACGTGATCAAGCTCGAGCAGAACTACCGGTCGACGGTGCGGATCCTGACCGCCGCGAACAACGTGATCGCGAACAACCCGAAGCTGTTCGAGAAGAAGCTGTGGTCCGAGCACGGGATGGGCGATTCGATCACCGTCACGCCGTGCAACGACGAGGAGCACGAGGCCGAATCGGTCGTGTTCCGGCTGTCCGCGCACAAGTTCGAGCGGCGTGCGCAGTTCCGCGACTATGCGATCCTGTATCGCGGCAACTTCCAGGCGCGCATCTTCGAGCAGGTGCTGCGGCGCGAGCGGATCCCGTACGTGCTGTCCGGCGGCCAGTCGTTCTTCGACAAGGCCGAGATCAAGGACCTGTGCGCGTACCTGCGGCTGATCGCGAACGCCGACGACGATCCCGCGTTCATCCGCGCGGTCACGACGCCGCGCCGCGGGATCGGCAACACGACGCTCGAAGCGCTCGGCTCGTTCGCTGGGCAGGCGAAGGTGTCGCTGTTCGAGGCCGTGTACATGGGCGGCATCGAGGCGCGGCTGTCCGCGCGCCAGGTCGAGCCGCTCAGGATGTTCTGCGACTTCATCCAGCGCCTGACCGAGCGCGCGGACAAGGAGCCCGCGACCGTCGTGCTCGACGACATGATGGAGGCGATCCACTACGAGGCCTACCTGTACGACGCGTTCGACGAGCGGCAGGCGCAGTCGAAGTGGCAGAACGTGCTCGAATTCCTCGAATGGCTGAAGCGCAAGGGCACGAAGCCCGAGACGGAGGCCGTCGACGGCGAGGCGGAAGGCTTCCACAACGCGGACGGGCTCGCCGATACGGGCAAGAACCTGCTCGGCCTGATCCAGACCGTCGCGCTGATGTCGATGCTCGAGGGCAAGGACGAGGATCCGGACGCCGTGCGGCTGTCGACCGTCCATGCGTCGAAGGGGCTCGAGTATCCGCACGTGTTCCTGGTCGGCGTCGAGGAGGGCATCATGCCGCACCGCGGCGGCAGCGAGGACGACGGCCCGATCGACAGCGAGCGGATCGAGGAAGAGCGCCGGCTGATGTACGTCGCGATCACGCGCGCGCAGCGCAGCCTGCACCTGAACTGGTGCAAGAAGCGCAAGCGGGCGCGCGAGACGGTCGTGTGCGAGCCGTCGCGCTTCATCCCCGAGATGGGCCTCGACGAAGCGCCGCCGCCCACGCCGGAAGAAGCGCCGATGTCGCCGAAGGATCGGCTCGCGAGCCTGAAGGCGCTGCTGCAGAAGTGATGCGGTGGCGCCGTCGGGCGCACGGCGATCCGGCAGCCGGCGATCCGGCGGCCCGGCAAAACAAAACCCCCGCGATGCGTGTGCGCCGCGGGGGTTTTTTTACGGGTGGGCCGGTGTTACTTCGACGCGTTGACCATGTAGTCGACGGCCGCCTTCACGTCGGCGTCCGATGCGTTCGCCCCGCCTTTCGGCGGCATCGCGCCCTTGCCGTGCAGCGCGTAGTTGTAGACCGTATCCATCGAGTCCTTCAGGCGCGGCGCCCAATCTTCCTTGCTGCCGAACTTCGGCGCGCCGAGCACGCCCGCCGCGTGGCAGGCCTGGCAGGTCGACGTGTACAGCGCCTTGCCGGCGGTTGCCGCATCGGCGCTGGCCGGTGCGGCCGCGGGCTGTTCGCCGGCCTTCGGGATCGCGGCGATCGCGGCCTGCGCCGCGGCGATCTGCGCGCTCGCGGCGTCGGCCGCGCCCGACGCGCCTGCCGCGCCGCTGGCGGGCTGCGCCGAGTTGGCGGCCGGTTCGGGGAAGTTCGCGCCGTCGTTGTTCGCCATGTAGACGATCGCGCGGGCGATTTCATAGTCGCTGACGTCGTCGGGGCTGGTGCCGCCGCGCGGCGGCATCGCGCCCTTGCCGGCGAGGGCCGTCTTCAGCAGCGTGTCGAAGCCTTGCGAGATGCGCGGCGCCCAGTCGTCCTTGTTGCCGAACTTCGGCGCGCCGGCGGCGCCCGTGCCGTGGCAGGTCACGCAGACGGCCTTGTAGACTGCCTCGCCGGTCTTGTACGTGCGGGGCGCGTTGGCGTCCTTCACGTCGACCTGCGCGAGCGGCTTGATACGTGCGGCGACCTGCTCGTCGGACAGCGCGTCCGTGCCGGCGCCGGAACGGAACACATGGTTCGCATAGGTGGCGAACAGGACGATCAGGACGATCGGGATCGCGAACGACGCGATGATGACGGCAACCAACTGCCCGGGGGTTTTGACGGGAGATTCGTGGGGTGCTTCGCTCATGCTTGCCTCGTCTCCATGAATAGGAATTGTGAGCGCGGTGCAACGGCAAAATGGCAGTCCAATGAAGCACGGACGATTATAGACGGAACGTTTACATCACGGCGAGCGGCGCGATGGCGCGTGTTTACCCGCACGCAGCGAGGCCCGGCGGCGATTCGGCGGGCAAGGTGGACGCGTCATGGGAAACCGGGTATCCTTGCCGTCTTGCCAATTGTGGACGGCCTGTATATCGGGGTCGTTTCACTGTCAAATGCGCCCGTAGCTCAATGGATAGAGTACTGCCCTCCGAAGGCAGGGGTTGCTGGTTCGATCCCAGCCGGGCGCGCCAAGCCTAGTCAGGCTCCCAGCGGTTTCCTTCCTTCGTCGGACAGTCTCATTGCAGCTGAATTGCAGCTAGCATCGGCACCGGCTCGGCCGTCAGCGGCGTGACCCACTGCGCCAGGTGCGCCACCGACAGGTGCGCGTAGCGTTGCACCATCTCGAACGTTTCCCATCCGCCCAGCTCCTCAACACCTGCAACGGCGTGCCGCGCTGCACATGCCAGCTCGCCCAGGTGTGGCGCAGATCGTGCCAGCGGAAGTCGCGAATGCCGGCACGCTCGAGCGCCTTGCGCCAGGCGGCCGTCCCCGTCTGGTAGACCGGCCGGCCCTGGTACACGAACACGCTGTCGACGCACTCGGGCGCGCGCTTCTTCGCGAGTTGGCGTCGCAGCACGACAATTTCCGTAACGTGCTCATGGACGCGCCGAACGGGAAGAAGGGCGCCATCCGGCTCATTCCCGTGTCGGAGGTCGCGGCGAAGGACGAGTTCTTCAACATCAAGAACGTGACGCGCGACGATCTGTTCGCCGCGCATCGCGTGCCGCCGCAACTGCTTGGTATCGTGCCGAGCAATTCGGGCGGGTTCGGCACGCCGGACACGGCCGCGCGCGTGTTCGGCCGGAACGGAATCAAACCGCTGCAGGCGCGCTTCGTTATGCAGTTTTATGCGCCTTGGTTATGCAGTCTCGGTGTGTAGTCTTGGCGTTGCAAGCGTTCGTGCTTGCGCGAGATTTCACCAGGAGAAATTACGCGACAACAACACGGTTGCGACCTTGATGCTTCGCGCGGTACAGGCGTTCGTCCGCCTTGCGCAGGATCGCGTCGATCGTCTCTCCGTCCCGGCCGAATTCGGAGGCGCCAACGCTCACGGTGACCTCAATCGGCTTGCCGATGCCGGCCTCAAATGGTGCACCCGCGATCGCTGCACGGATGCGTTCACCGATCGACTGTGCGGTATCCAGCGCGGCTTGCGGCAGCAGCACCATGAATTCTTCTCCGCCCACCCGCGCAACGCCGTCGTACGGCCGGATCGCATCGAGGCATTTGTTGACGAAGCGCTGCAACACCTGGTCGCCCGCCTGATGCCCGTAGCTGTCGTTGATTGCCTTGAAGTGGTCAAGATCGAGCGAAAGCAATGAGAACGGCGCGCCGTTGCGTTTCGCCAGAGCAATTTCCGCTTCCACGCGCTCGATGAATTGCCGCCGGTTGGCCGCGCCCGTGAGCGGGTCCGTTGCAGCCAGATGCTCGAGCTTCTCGTTGGTCCGCTGCAGCGCCTGCAGGGCCTGCTCCGTCCTCGCCATGGCTTCTCTCAACCGGGCAAACAGCTCTTCCTGGCTGTAGATCTTCGAAAATGAACGCGTCGTGTGAAAGGCCTGCACCACACCGAAACTGAGCAGGAAGAAGCCGGCAGCAAAAATCGCATGCGCGAGCCACCACATGTGATTCCACGGTCGCCCGAGGATGAAGGCGAGCGAGGCCAGTGCGAACGACGCCACCGAAATGCCGTAGATCGTCATCAGCGGCGAGCGGATGCGACGCACGACCAGGGCGACAACATTCAAGGTGGAGAACACCAAAGCGCCCCCCTCCAACGAAAGGCGCACCCACAGGTTGCCGGCCACCGGCGAATAGGCGAGCGCGGCGACCGCCACGTCGATCAGCCCAAACAGCGCGATCCACGTGATCCAGGTGCGGCGATCGACGCGGGTTGCGTCGCTGTCGGCCTTGCGGCTGTAGGCGAGCTGCCCGACAAAAATCAGGATCGACATGGTCAGACGCGAGGCCGGCCCATACAGCAGGAACAGCCAGATATTGTGATGCGCCATGCCGGTGAAGGCGCCATGCAACGCATAGACGAGGGAGAAGCCAAGAAAGCCTAGCGTAAGCCAACGCAGCAACGGCTCGCCGGACAGGCGATAGCAACGCCAGCAGACATAGGTGACGAACGCGCCTTCGAGCGTGGCAGCAGCGATCGCCAGCTCGTGAAAAGCGTGATTCTCGAATTTCAGCGACGGATCCTGGAAGAAGTACAGGTAGGCAATCAGATACGCCGGCACCAACGCGAAGCCAGTCAGCAGGAGCTTGGCATATATCCGGGTGACCAACTGGGCAGCGCCAGTCGGCTCTTTGGCGGCAACATTGGCGTGCATGTTCAGTCTTCGGTTTCTTCGGACGAATTCAGTATAGGCACGGGAACGCATTCGGCGAGACCTTTATGCGTCCCGCTCCGGGAATCTGATTCCGCAGCGGATTTCCTGGCGCACTGTTTTCCTTCCCGTAGTGAAATCGCAGTCAGTTGGCGGCCATCAGCGCCTTTCGGTGTCGTGATCCTCGATCGGCTGCGGCTGCGACTGCGCTTGCCGGGCACACCTCTTCCGAGCCCGTTGCATCGCCCGGCTCCGGGCAGGACCGGTGGACAGGCGTCTCACCGCTGCACCGTTATGCGAGAATCGCCCGCAACGACAACTCCAAGCGTCGATCGCGGCGGCCGTCCGCGCATCGCGCCGACTCCCGATGGCTGCCATTGCGTCTTCCTCGACCGCAGTCGATGCCCGCGCGCTGACCGATGCGCAGCATGCCTTGCTCGCGCGCCTGAACGCGTACTCCCCCGACGATCCGAACGCGCCGCTGCCGTACAGCCGGCGCCTCGCCGACGCCGAAGGCTGGTCGCACGCGCACGCGCTGGCCGTGATCGACGAATACAAGCGCTTCGCGTTCCTCGCTCTGGCGGCCGGGCACCCGGTTACGCCGTCGGTCGCGGTCGATGCCGCCTGGCATTTCCACCTGCAATACACGCTCGAATATTGGGACGTCTTCTGCGCCGGTGTGCTGCGCGCGCGGCTGCATCACATGCCCGGCTCGGGCGCGCCGGACGAAGCCGCCGTGTACGCGCAGCGTTATCGCGACACGCTCGACAGCTATCGCCGGCTGTTCGGCTGCGAGCCGCCGGAATCGATCTGGCCACCTGCGTGCCTGCACGCCGCGCACGGATCGCCGCAGCCGGACCTGCCGGCCGCGGACGAGCCGGCCGAATCGGATTCGCCTGCCGCCCCGCCGGGCGGCAGGACCTGGCGCAACCGGCTGCCGAAGCTCGTGTGGCCGGCCGCCGCCGCGAGCGTCGCCGCGACCTGCGCATCGGCGCAGGACTTCAACGTGCTGAACTACACAGGGCCGCAGTTTCTCGCGTTCTACGTGCCGGCTTGCATCGTCGCGTTGCTGTTGATCGTGGGCCTGCAACAGATCGAATATCGCTGCCGGCGCTGGGGCGCGCGCGCTCGCGAAGCGCCGCCGAACCTGACGGTCGAGGAAGTCGCGTATCTCGTCGGAGACGAATCGAGGGTCGTGCAAGTCGCGACGCTGTCGCTCATCCAGGCGGGCGCGATCGACCTGAGGATGGCGGGGCGACTGGGCGCGCGCGTGCAGAGCATCGACGTGAGGCGCGCCGGCGCCTATGCGGACGAATGCTACTGGCTGGATGGGCAACCGGGCGGAGAGGCCAGCTTCGGCGCGTTCCGGCAGCTGCTGGCGCGTCGGTTCTCCGAATTCGCGGATTCGTTGCGCAACTGCGGCTGGTTTTGGGCGCCCGGCGAGATGCGGACGGCGCGCATCGCCGCGCGCACGATTGCGCTGCTGGTGCTCGGCACGGGCGCGGCGAAACTGGCGGTCGGGCTGAGTCGAGGGCGGCCGGTCCTGTTGCTCGTCATCTGTATGGCGGCGTTCGCGATCGCATACCACTTCGTCGCGCAGCGCCTGACCGGGTTCGGGCGCGGCGGCCTGACGGTGGGTGGGCAGGCGTCGCTTGACGCGTACCGGAGCGCACGCCAGGGCGAGTCCGATTCGCCGGACGAGTTACTCCGGGCTGCCGCGCTGTTCGGCGCGGGAGCGTTGGCCGGTACCGCGTGGGCCGTGCATTCGAGTGCTTTGATGGAGCCGCCGCCGTTGATGCGAGCCCCGATGGCGGCGCGCACGGGTGGTTCGGATTCGTCCGGCAGCAGCGGCTTGTCGTCGAACTGCGGTTCGTCGAGTTCGTGCAGCTCCAGTTCATGCAGTTCGAGCAGTTGCGGCGGGTGTTCGTCGAGCAACTGAGCGTGAATGGTGCGGCGCGTGCGGGTGAGGGCGGGTAGGCCGGATCGAGGCGATGCCGCTGCGGAAGTCGACGCCGGGACGCCGTGATGGAAAAGCGGGCGCCTGCCGCCGGGCGCCGAAGGCAAGTCCATTTCGATGCCTGCCCTATTCTGGCCGCTGACTCGGGATCAAACCAGCCTCATCGACGGAACAGAAGTCAGAACGCCGTTCTTATTCGTTGTCGGTTGTTGTCGCGTCCTTCCTATACTGCATCGTTCATGATCGCGGCCGATGTGCCGCGTCGTTTCCCCGTTCCTGCCCGGCGGCCCCTGCACCGAGCCGCGGCGCCGGCACACTTGCGATCGCGAATGAACGTTACGACCTCCGACGACTGTATTGGCGTGTTGCCCGACCATCCGTGGGCGAAGCATTTCATTGTGCTGGGCTACCGGGATGGTGCCGTTTCGTCCATTCCAAACAATTTTTTCCGCGACTGGCTCGACGAAGAGGCGCAGGTCGGCACCTTTCATATCGGCCGTTGCTCAGGGCTTGGTGTGGGCTCGATCGTGAAGTACGACCAGGGCCATCAGAAACTCGTGATCGGCAAGAACGTGGCCGGCGGAATGCGCCTGCGTTTCCTGCTGAACGGTCAGCACGAGATGCGCACCATTTCCACAAGCATGTTCAGCATTTACGGTAACGGCCTCGTAAATGCGCCGATGCCGCAATACGCGGATACCGTGATTCACAACGACGTCTGGATCGGCGATGAAGCGCTGTTCCTTGGCGGTAGCCAGATCGAGAGCGGATGCGTGATCGGTGCGCGGGCCGTCGTTCCGCCCAATTTCCGCACCGAGGCTTACGGGATCTATGCGGGTTCGCCGGCCCGTCTGGTTCGCTTCCGCTTCACGGAGAAAGTGCGCGAACAACTGCTGCAACTCGCGTGGTGGGATATGCCGCTCGACTGGATCAAGCAGAACAACGACGCATTTCTTGTCGATCTCACTGCCGACGAAGGGCGTGCGCTCGACACCCTCGCGGCGCTCAAGGAGGCCAAGGACCGTGCTGTAAGCACGTCCGGGCATCCGGCCGCTGCACCGACCCCCATCTAACCGTCCGTTCGCGATGCGGGCCGTACATCGCCGCATGACATGACGCCTGCTTCCGATGAATCCGCGCACGTTCAACAAGCCGCGGCCCTGTGCCAGAACGGACGGTTTGCCGACGCGCTGACGCGCGTCGCGCCGCTGCTCGACAGGCCGGCGCCGGCCGTTGCGGCGCTGCACGTCGCAGCCGTCTGCGCGCTCGGCCTGAACCGGCTGGCCGACGCGGAAGCCTGGTGGCGGCACGCGATCGACGCGATGCCGGCGTTCGATCCGCCATACGACGGCCTCGGCGCGCTGCTCGTGTCGCAGGGGCGGCTGCCCGACGCCGAGGCGATCGTTCGCCGGCAGCTTGCGTCCGTCACGCCGTTGAGGGCGTCGCACCATCACCGGTTCGGCAAGGTGCTCGAAGCGCTCGGCCGGCTCGACGAAGCCGAACAGGCATTCGGGCAGGCGCTGCTGATCGAGCCGCAGTCCGCCGACGTGCTGACCGATCTCGGCAACGTGCTCCGCGTTCTCGGCAGGCCGGCCGAGGCGGAACTCGCGTACCGGCTCGCGATTGCGGTTCGCGCCGACCACGCGCTAGCGCATGCGAATCTCGGCGCGATCCTCGTCGACATGCAGCGGCTGCCCGAAGCGGAAGCGGCCAGCCGGCAGACAATCGCGCTCTGCCCGGACCATCCGGAAGCGCATTACAACCTCGGCATCGCGCTGCAGAATCTCGATCGCCTGCCCGAAGCGGAAGCGGCGTATCGCGATGCGATCCGCTGCCGCCCCGGCCTGCCGCAGCCGCACAACAATCTCGGCTGCGTCCTGCGCGCGCAGGGCCGCCATGACGAAGCGACGGCCGCGTTCAGCGACGCGCTCGCGCTCGCGCCGCAGATGGCAGAAGCGCACTACAACCTGGGCACGACGTTCGCGCATGCCGGGCGCCACGACGACGCCGAACGCGCGTACCGCCGCGCGCTCGAGCTGCGTGCCGATTACGGCGATGCGCGTTTCGGGCTGGCGACGCTGCTGCTTGGCCTTGGCCGGTTCGAGGAAGGCTGGCGCCGCTACGAATCGCGCTACGAGCAGTCGGCGTTCGTGTATCGCCGGACGCGCGAGGTGCTGCGGTGCGCGCAGTGGCAAGGCGAGCCGCTTGCCGGCAAGACGCTGCTCGTCTGGCAGGAGGATGGCCTCGGCGACATGCTGCAGTTCAGCCGTTATTTCGCGGAATTTCAAGCGCGGCATGCGGTGCGCGTGGTCTTCGCGTGCCAGCCCGCGCTGCATCGGCTGATGGAGACGGTCGACGGCGTCGACGAAGTGCTCGATCACGATGCGGCCGCCGCGCGTGCGCAGGAATTCGACTACTGGACGAGCCTGCTGAGCGCGCCGCTGCACGTCGGCACGACGCTCGACACGATTCCGCCGCCGGTGCGGCTCGTACCCGATCCCACTCGCGTCGCGCGCTGGCGCGCGCGCCTCGATGCGTTGCCGGCCGGCCCGCGCGTCGGGCTCGTGTGGAAGGGCAACCCGAAGCATCACAACGATGCGCACCGCTCGCTGCCGTCGCTGGCTTTGCTGACGCCGCTGTGGAGCGTTTCAGGCGTGAATTTCGTGAGCCTGCAGAAGGGGCAGGGCGAGGACGAGGCGCGCGATCCGCCGGGCGGCCTGCCGTTGCTGCATCTGGGCTCGGAGATCGGCGATTTCGCGGATACCGCTGCGATCGTCGCGCAGCTCGATCTCGTGGTGTGCGTCGATACGTCCATCGCGCACCTGGCCGCGTCGCTCGGCAAGCCTTGTTGGGTGCTGCTGCCGAATCAGGACGTCGATTGGCGCTGGATGCACGACCGCGACGATTCGCCGTGGTATCCCGGCACGGTGCGGCTGTTCCGGCGCGGGTGCGACGAGAACTGGATTCAGGTGGCCGAGCGCGTGCGCGGGGCGTTTGCCGCGCAATTTGGCGCGAATGACGTGCGGTCCTGCGCGTTCGGTGAGACCGGTGGCAAGCGTTGAATGTCGCGACGATCGCAACGCCCCGGCCGGCCCTTCGCGCGAGCGCCGGGAATTACCCGCCTTTGCCGAATCTGTTCGTCGTTTCGAATCGATCGCGCGTCGCTAGAATCAACGCGTTTTCGGGGCAACGTCCGACCGGCAGTATCGGGCACGCGTTCCCGTCATGCATGACATCGATCAAGGCCGGCCATGAATAACTGGAAGTTTGTCCCCGTTGAAAGCCTCGTGAGCGAGGAAGCGCTCACGCGCGCGCAAGCGTTCGATCTCGATCGCCACGTCGTCGAGACGACGGTGCGCGGGCTCACGTTCCGCTGGCTCGCGCCGAGCAAGCGACTGCTCTGGATGGCGGCGGGTCTCGAATACATCGAACCGGAACTGCTGGACTGGATCGACCGGTTGCCGCCCGCATCCGTCTACTACGATTTCGGCGCGAGCAACGGGATCTTCGCGCTGTATGCGGCAAAGCGCGGCCTGAAGGTGATCGCGATCGAGCCCGATCCGTCGAACTACTTCCTGCTGTCGTGGAACGCGTACCTCAACGCGCAGGACGGGCTCGACATCCAGGCGTTCAACGTGGCGGCTTCCGACCGGTTTGCGATCGACCGGCTGTACATCCGCAAGATGGAACTCGGTGCGCACGAGAAGATCGTCGGCCAGCCGTCGCTGGTGTCCGGCGAAACGTTCGCACCGAACCACGTGCATGCGATCCAGGTCGTCCACTTCGATCGCTGGCGCGAGCAGTTCGGTCTGCCGCAGCCCGAGTACGTCAAGATCGACGTCGACGGGCACGAGGTTCCGCTCATCGACGGTGCGGCACAGGGCCTGGGCGCGTGCAGGCAACTGCTGATCGAGATCGAGGACGCGAAGATGGACCTGCTCACGCGCCGTCTCGGCGAGTTCGGTCTGACGATCGCGAGCAAGCACCCGGTGCAGAACTACGCGGGATTGTGGAATTGCATCTTCGTGCGCTGATCGCCGAGGCCCGCAGCAACGCGGGCCTCGCTCAGAATCCCGACAGATAGACCTGCCGGTCGACGGCGGTGCGGTAGGCGCTGACGAACCCGCGACGGCTCCATTGATCGCACGAGAAATCGTCGAAGCGGCACGACAGCGACAGCTTCCAGTCGGTGATGTCGCTGGTGAGCGTCCGGTGCACGAGATAGGGCGACATGAAGAGCACGTGCCCTGCGTCGATCTCGAGGTCGCAGGCGCCGTCGATCTCCTGGTCGTCAAGCACGTAGCCGCGGTCGGTCTGCTCGCCCGGCCACAGTCCGCGCCGATGGCTGCCCGGGACGATGCGCAGTCCGGGTGCCCCTTTGCGCACGTCCGCGATCGACGTCCACGCGATCACGCCGCGAGAGGATGTCCCCATGCTCGGCCAGTCCTGGTGATACGGCAGCCCGTAGTTGTTGCCGATGCGATCGTTCGCCGTGTAGTGGGTGACGATCGGGCCCGTCTGCACCGGCATCGCGATACCGAGATGGCGGTCGAGCGCGGCCGTCAACTCGGGTGAGCAGAAGAAGCGCTTCACGTCGATATCCTCGGCGAGCAGCTTGATGATGTTGCGGTTGCGCATCGCGTCGTCGCCGAATCGCGGAATGAAATGCCGCTCGAACTTCGTCCGCACGACGTGCATCAGCGATTGCAGCGCATTGTTCGCGACGATCGCGTAGCCGAGTTCCCGAAAATCGCCTGCGATCACGTCCATTCCGTCTCACCCTGAATTCCGCTGCCGGCCCGCGCTTGCGCATAACCGAAGCCGGTCGCGCCGAAGCCGTCGCCGTTGTAGAACATGTACAAGCGCTCGCCGACCTGCACGACTTCCGGATACGCGACCATGAACGCGTCCCAGCCGCTCGGCGACACGTCGAGCCCGGCACATTCGTCGAGTCGCCGCCAGACGATGCCGTCGGTCGATTCGGCATAGCCGATCCGGTAGCTGACCGACGAACGCTCGCGGTAACCATCGTGGCTGCGCTTGCAGAACCACATCCGGTAAAGGCTGCCGTCGAAATGGACCGACGCGCGCGCCAGTCCGCCTTCGTGATCGTCGAGATAGTCGATCGCGACGCGGCCGCCGCGCGTCCAGTGGATGCCGTCGCGCGATTCCGCGTACTTCAGGTGATAGCGCGCCTCTGGCTTGCCGTCGACCTCGGTCCAGCCGGTGCACGACAGATACCAGTTGCGCCAGATGCCATGCTCGATCCGAACGCAGGTCGTGCCGCAGAAATACGGCTCGTCGGCCGTGCGGTCCATCACCGGCCCGTCGAACAGGCGCCGGTAACGTCGGCCGCCGTCCTCGCTGATCGCGAGGCCCACCGCGTTGTGGTACGGAATCGTATTGCGCACGTTCCAGCCGATGTAATACAGATAGCGAACGCCGTCGTGCTCGACGACCGACGACGGCATCGTGCCGCAGTCGTCGAACGCGCCCAGCGCGCCAGGCGGCAGCACCGGTTCCGGATCGACGGAGACGATTTCGACGGGCGCGCTCGCGCGGACGGCCATGCTCGCGATTGCGCTGCGATTGCCTGCGTCGCGGCTGCTGAACAGCAGTTGCAGCGTATCGCCGTCGACGCCCGCTACCGTCGGAATCTGCGCGTGCGATTTCGCCCAGGGCAGCCGCGCATCGGGCGCATAGATCAGCCCCTGCTTGTCCCAGTGTATGCCTGCCACGGGCTCCCCTAGATCTTCAGGTCGGTGCTGGCCATCGCGAGCTTGACGGCGGGATTGCCCTTGTATACCGACCAGGGCTCGGTCGATTTCGTGATCGCGGCAGCCATCGCGACGAACGTGCCTTCGCCGATCGTCACGCCGTCGCGCAGCGTGGCGTTCACGCCGACGAAGCTGTACGCGCCGATCTCGCAATGGCCGGACATGACGACATGCGAGGTCATCGTCACGTGATCGCCGACGCGCCCGTGATGCCCGATGTGGTTGCCGCTCCACAGCACGACGTTGTTGCCGATGGTCGTGAACGGCTGCAGCGTGTTGTCTTCGAGGATGAAGCAGTTCTCGCCGATCGTGTTGTGGCATACGGTCGCGCGCGAGCTGACATAGCTGATCAGCGGATAGCCGCGCGCCTTGAGCTCGTTGAAGATCTTCTCGCGCTCGAGGTTCATCCGCTTCGGCGACATCGGCGCGAAGAAGCTGAAGTCGCCGGGAGGATGGGACTCGACGACGTCCTCGAACGCGATCACGGGCAGGCCCTTGAACGTGCCGCTTTCCGGCAGGTACTGCCGGTTCACGCAGAACGCGGTCACCGTATGCGGCGAATCGTGCTCGAGGTAGTAGTGCGCGAGTTCCGCGTAATCCTGCAGGCCGAACAGAATGACGTTTGCCATCAGTTGTGCTCCCTGTACACGTACGTCGTGTACTCGTAAAGCCCGTAGTCGTGCCGCACCACGTAGTGGCGCGACAGCTCGCGCGACAGGAAGTGCGTCAGCTGCGTGACTGGTACGTGGAACAGGTCGTCGCGCTCCCAGTCGACTTCCTTCGACATCACGTTGAACGCGATGCCCTTGCGCGCCTTCGGGAACACGACGCGCAGCACGCGCGAGAAATAGTCGAACATCTCGTCGTAGCCGAGCTCGCGCTTCTCGGTGAAGACGCCATTCATCACGATGTAGTCGTATTCGCCGAGCCGGTCGGGCTCCGCAAGCACGTCGACGCACTGGTAGTCGTTGTCCGGATACTTGCGCCGAGACAGGTCGCAGAAGGCGGGCGACGCATCGAGCCCGGCATAGCTCAGGCCATCGACGCCGTGGTCCAGTATGTACTGGTACAGATGCGACGCCCCGCAGCCGAAATCGAGCAGCGTGGCAGGCGTCGACCCGGGCCGCACCAGGTCGAGCATCACGCGATATCGCGTGTCGGCGTCCTCGGCGTTGGGCCAGTCCACGCCGCGATGCGTATCGCCGTGGCGCTCGAGGCACGACTCGTAGTGACGGATGAGGGTGTTGTGGAGATCGTCTTTCATGACAGCGTGGCGCCAGCCAGCAGTTGGTCGATCGACGCGTCGTCGTTGCACATCAGCACGTCGATGATCGACAGCGCCGGAACGAACGTGCCGCGAACGGGCGTGTACGGTGCGAGACCGGGTGTCAGGAACTTCAGCTGCAGGCCGGCGGCGGCGAAAGTGTGCGGGTCGTACAGTTCCTGCCCGCCGACCGGGTTCACGTAGATGTCCGCGTGCTCCTGCCGGCCGATGTCGATGATGCGCGCCTGGGCCTTCAGGTCCGCGTTCGCGTAGCGTCGCGACGTCGCGACGATGTTCGTGTCGAGCCGCAGGTGGTCGCGCAGCGTGATCAGGCCGTGCAGCAGGAAATCGGCGAGGTTGGGTGCGTCGTGCATCAGGATGCGTTCGACGACCGGAAACACACGCGCGAAATGCGGCGAGCGTGCGTAGCTCTGGTGGATCGTGCGCAGGATCCGGGGCCGCCACGCCGCGTCGTCCGCCACTTCGATATCGCAGATGAGCCGGTTCTGGCTCGCCTGCCGCAACGGCATGGTGATCATGTGCGACGCGCCGTTGACATTGATGCGGTTGCGATTGATCCAGCCGCGATTGATGAAGCTCACGTCATCGAACACGACGAACGTGTCGACGCTGGCCATCAACTGGAAATAGCCGACGTACGGGAAGAAGTACGGCTGCATGACGGCGAGCCGGCGTTCAGCTTGCATGTTGCGTCAGGCCGGCCTCGGCCAGCACGATGTCGATGATCCGGTCCTGGTCGCGCGCGGTGAGCGCCGGATAGATCGGCAGGCACAGCACCTGATGCGCGATTTCGCTGGCGACGGGCAGGTTCGAGCGTGCCGACGACGGCAGGCCGCGATAGGTCGGAAACTCGCTGATCAGCGGGTAGAAATACCGGCGCGCCGCGACGTTGTGCGCGCGCAGCGCATCGTAGACCGCGTCGCGCGTCACGGGGAAGTCGCGGGTGATGCGCACCGGGAAATACGAATGGTTGCGGGTGCTGTGCTCGGGAACCGGGGGGAGCAGCAGGCCCGGCACGTTCTTCAATGCCGCTCGATAGCGCTCATCGACGCGCGCGCGGCCGTCCGCGATCCGGTCCATGTGCTGGAACTGCAGCAGGCCGAATGCCGCCTGCACCTCGTTCATCTTGCCGTTGATGCCGGGGCCGATCACCGTCACTTCGTCGACGAAGCCGAAGTTCTTCAGATGATCGATGCGGCGCTTCGTCTTTGCGTCGCGGCAGATGAGCGCACCGCCCTCGAACGTATTGAAGATCTTGGTGCCGTGAAAGCTGAGCACGGACATGTCGCCGAATTCGAGCACCGAGCGGCCGTGGCGGCGCACGCCGAACGCGTGCGCGGCGTCGTAGAGCACGCGCAGGCCGTAGGTGTCGGCGATCCGTTCGATCGCGTCGACGTCGCACGGGTAGCCGTAGACATGTACGGGCAGGATCGCGGTCGTCTGCGGCGTGATCGCCGCTTCGATGCGCGCGGCATCGAGATTCATGGTCACCGGATCGATATCGACGAACACCGGGCGAATGCCGTTCCAGTGCAGCGCGTGCGTCGTGGCGACGAAGCTGAACGGCGTCGTGATGACTTCGCCGGTGATCTTCATCGCCTGCAGTGCAGTGATCAGCGCGAGCGTCGCGTTGGAAAACAGCGAAATATGCTCGACGCCCAGGAATTCGCAGAGCGACCGTTCGAGTTCCGCATGGAAGCGGCCGCCGTTGGTGACGATCTTGCTTTCCCAGATCTGGTTCAGATACGGGAGGAACTCGTCCAGCGGAGGCATGTAGGGCTGTGTGACGGGTATGAGCTTGTCCATGATGCTGTCCCGAAGTCGTACGTCTCGAGCGCAAATGCGCACACCGGTGATCGTGAGAACACTCTAGCGGGCGCGACGCCCGGCTGATCGGCCGAGCAGGAGGCGGTTTGCGAGCCAATTCGCGGTAATGCCGCCGCTCGCTCGCCGGGCTGGCCGGTCGCGCCGCATGCAACCGGCCCGTGCGTTCAGCCGGCCGCTTCGTCGATGAGCATCGAGGTCGGCCGGTCGGGCAGGGCCGCATCGAACGAGACCGGCGCATCGCCCGCGCACCAGCGGCGCCACATCATCCGCAACGCGACCGACAGCCCCTGCGCGACGACGTCGGGATGGAACGGCGCCGACGCGAGGCAGCGGTCGCGCAGGCCGCTGCGCAGCGTCTGCAGCATGTCGGGATCGTCGGCGAGCGCGATGGCTTTGCGGACGAACTCGTCCTTGTCGTGTGCAATGAAGGCGTCGAGATCGACCCGCGTGAGCCAGCTTGCGGAGCCGCGGGTCGGGATCGAAAACCCGGCGAGCGTCACGGTCGGCACGCCCATCCACAGCGCGTTGAGCGTCGTCGTCGAACCGGCGTATGGGAACGTGTCGAGGCAAATGTCGACGCGATGATGCTGCTGCAGATAGACGGGGATGGTTGCGCGCGGCTGGAACGTCAGGCGCGCGGGATCGATGCCTTCGGCCGCAAACCAGCCGGCGATCGTGTCGCGATCGCGGTCCTGCTCGATCGCGCCGATCACCATCCGCGCGTCGGGCTTCGCGCGCAGCACCGCGGCCCACAGCGCGATCACGTCCTGGCGCAGCTTGTTGAGCCGGTTGAAGCTGCCGTAGGTGACGTAGCCGTTGTGCAGTGCGGGCAAGCCGTTGACGGGCGGACAGTTCGCCGGCGGCGAATACGGCGCCAGCGCGGGCATGCGCACGATTTTCTCGACGAACTGGTCGTCCAGCTCGCCGGCCGGCGTGACGACGCTGTCGCTGAGGTAGTAGTCGATCGCGCTCATGCCGGTCGTGCCCGGGTAGCCGATCCACGATGCCTGCAGCGGCGCGGGTTTGCGTGCGAGCGCAACCAGACGGTTGCGGCCGGTGTGACCGGAGAGATCGATCAGGATGTCGATGCGATCGTTGCGGATCTGTTCGGCGAGCGCGGCGTCGCCCAGCGTCGTCACGGTTTTCCACGTGGTGGCGTGCGCACGCAGTTTGGCGGTGACGTGATCGTCGATCACGAAGTTGTAGTAGAAGTGCAGCGACAGATTCGGGTCGCGGCTCAGGTGTTCGACGACAGGTAGCAAGTAATGCGCGACCGCGTGGTTCAGCAGGTCGCCGGAAACGAAGCCGATCCGCAGCGCGCGCTCGGGGTCGCGTGAATTGGCGTAATTTTTCGGCAGTGCGTGTCGTTCGTGCCGTTTGCCGAATGCGCGATGTTCGTCGAGCAACATCTGCGGCGTGTTGGTGTCGTCGTGAATCAGGCTGAACAGCAGCGAACTGTGCGACACGCTGTCGTTCGGATCGATTTCGATGGTGCGCCGCAGCCAGGGAACCGCCTCCTGCGCGGCGCCCTGATCCAGCAGCACGAAGCCGAGTGCCCCGTTGGGCGATGCCGCATGCGGAGCCAGTTCCACTGCGCGTCGGCATGCCGCGACAGCTTCCCGCTGGCGCCGCAGCCCATGCAGCGCAATGCCGAGAATCCGATGCGCCTCCACATTCGTCGGTTGTGCGGCAATGATCAGGCGGCATTGGGTTTCCGCTTCCTGGAGCCGGGTCATGAGTCGCAGCGTATCGGCGAGCAGCGTCCGCAGCAGGAGGTCGCCGGGAAAGCCTTCAAGTGCGCGATAGGCGATATCGATCATTTCGGCGTATTGCAGGTCCCTGTAGAGCGAGACCGCAAGGGCGCGCAGGCACGCGGCGTCGTCCGGATATTCGGCGACGAGTCGTCGCGCGAGCGCGAGCGCTTCCGCCGATCGTTTCTTGTCGAAGAGTCCGGCGTGTTTCTGCAGTTTGTGCAGCGGCGCTTTGCGCACGGGGCCGGCGGGGACGTCCCCGGTGGTGCTTTCGTGGGGTGCGTGCCGGGACGAAATATTCAGCGTGATGCCGGCCGGGCTGCCCGGGCCCGCAGCGGGGGCCGTGGGAAACGTCGCGGTGGGCGTTGCCATTTGCGAGATCAGGCCGTCCAGCGCGGGGCCGTGTACGCCGCGCTGCTGTGCCATTTCGACGGCGATCCATGCGGCAGGTGCCTGGTCCGCCCGGTACAACGCGTTGATGTAGCTGACCCAGCATTGGCCATTGCCAGGATTTTCCCCGAGCGCGATCTCGAAGTGCGGAATCGCGTCGGCCGGCTGCCCGGCGTCGACCAGCAGCACCGCGAGGTTGTAGTTCGCTTCCGCGTGTCCCGGGACGGCATCGAGGATCGCGTCATACAGCGCTTTCGCATCGTCGAATGCGCCGTCGTGATGGCGCTCGATGGCATTCTGCATGACGAGTGCGATATCTTGCTCGAACTGCTGCTCCGGGCTGAGCGTGGCGCGATCGGACGAGTCGAGTGGAAGCATGGCGGGGGACGCGGTTATTCGGTGTTTGCCATTATCTGTAACGTGCGGTCGCGCCGAACTCGCGAGATGGTGCCAAAAGCGCGGCCAATTCCATCGATTGGACAGAGTTGACGCGGCAAAGCGGCGACATACCGGATGCACAAAAAAACGCCCGCACGAGGCGGGCGGAGGCGAACGAGCACGCCCTCACATCAGCGCGTAGTTCTTGTTGTCGGGTTGGCGCGGCGTTTGCGGTGCGTCAGCGGCTCGCGACGTTCTGGTACTGGCCGACGGCCTGCACGCGGCCCATCGCCGCCTGGTATTCGTCGGTCAGCTCCTGCTGCGCGCGTTGCGCGTCGGCGAAGATGCGCTCGTTGCTGGCCTGCATGCGGCGGATCGCGGCGATGCCGGCCGGCGGCTGGTCGGCCGCGAGCAACGCGACGAGCGGCTCGCGCGCGTCGACGAGGCGTGTCGCCTCGATCCAGTCGGCCATCGCCGCCGCATGTTCGATCGCATCGGTGAGCGCGTCGAGCTGCGCGATCAGTTCGGTCTGTTCCATCGTGGCTCTCCTGTCCGGCCGGCGGTCAGCCCTTGTTGTTCGACATCGCGCCGGCGCTGTTCGCTCCGCCGAACAGCTGCGTCAGGTACTGCGAGTTGCTGTTCATCGTCGACATCAGCTTGTTGAGCGCGGTGAACTGCGCCTGGTACTGGCTGGTCAGCTGTGCCGCGTAGTTCGACAGGTTCGTCTGCTGCGTCGTGACGCTCTTCAGGTCGTTGCTGAGCGCCGTCGTGCGCGCGGCGATCAGCCCGTTCGTCTTCGTGTAGTTCGTGATGTTCGTCGTCAGCTGCTGGCCGATTCCGTTCGTCGAGTTGAACAGCGAAGCAACGCCCGACGGGTTGGTCTGCAGCGCGGTGTTGAGCGTCGTGCTGTCGGTCTTCAGCGTGCCGTCGGCCTGCAGCGTGACGCCGATCGACGCGAGGTTGATCGTCGAGCCGTTGTTGTTCACGCCGCTCGCGACGATCGACGCGAGCGAGTTCTTGATCGTGTTCAGCGTCGAATCGCCGAGCAGCGGGCCTTGCGACGACGCGCCGGACGTGAAGCTCGACAGCGAGCCCATCGTCGTGACGAGCGTGTTGTAGAGCGTCACGAAGTTGTTGACTGCGGCGGCCTGGGTTTTCGTGTCGGTGGCGACCGTCAGCGTCTGGGTCTGGTTCGCGTTGACGGCGGCCGTGGTCAGGTTCAGCGTGACGCCGGTGATCGCGCTCGTCACGGTGTTGCTCGCGCTCGTGCCGGCGATGCCGTTGATCGTGAACGCGGCGTCCTGCGCGGCCGTGCTCTGCTTCCACGCGGCGCTGCCGTTCGCGGACGTGAACGTCGACTGGCCGCCCGTCGTACTGGCCGTCGACGTGACGCCGAGGCTGGACAGGCCGTTGTCGCCGGACACGTTGCTGAGCGCGACGCTGATCGTGTTCGCCGCGCCGGTCGGCGTCGAGCTGAGCACGAGGTGCGCGCCGTCGCTGCCGTTGACGACCGATGCGACGATGCCCGGGTTGCCGGTTGCAGTGTTGATCGCGGCGGCGATGCCGGACAGCGTGTTGTTCGTGCTGCTTACGTTGACCGTGAACGACTGGCTGCCGAGCGACAGCGTCATCGTGCCGGTGCCGAGCGCCGTCGACGAACCGAACGCGGCCGACGACAGCGACTGCGACGTCGCGATCTGCGTGACGCCGACCGAATAGCTGCCGGCGACGGAGCCGGCGCCCGCGGTCGCGGTGAGGCCGGTGCCGCTCGCGGTCGCGGTGAAGGTGTTCTGCAGCGAGCCGTTCGACAGCGTCGTGAGGCTGGTCTGCAGCGCGCTCAGCGCGGCCGAAAGGGCACCGTACGCGGAAATCTGGGTGTTGTCGCTGGCCTGCTTCGCGGTGAGCGCGGCGCTTTGACCGGCGGTCTTCGCGTTGACGAGCGCCGTCACGAGCGAGTTGACGTCCATCGACGAGTTGCCGGTCGAACCGCTGATGATCGATTGCGCGGCCTGCTGCAGCTGGCTGTTGGCCGAGTTGGTGGCGGAATTGACGGCGGAATTGATCGTCGACATCGTGTTGCTCCGTGCGGCGGATGATCCGTGAAATGCTGGGTGAAGACCTGGCCGCGGGGCGAAGCCCCGCGCGCCAAGCGTTTGCGGCCGGGCCGCGCGTTACGCGGGGCCCGGCCGTCGGTTGCTACGCGATTACTGCAGGAGCTTCAGGACCTGCTGCGGCAGCGAGTTCGCCTGTGCGAGCACCGAGATGCCTGCTTGCTGCAGCACCTGGTTCTTCGACATGTTCGCGGTTTCCTGCGCGAAGTTCGCGTCGGTGATCTGCGACTGTGCCGACGACAGGTCGGTCGACTCTGCCTGCTGCGCCGTTGCGATTGCCGTGAAACGGTTTTGTGCCGCGCCGAGTGCCGCCTGCACGTTGTTCACCGTCTGCAGCGCGTTGTCGATCGACACCATCGCGACGTTCGCACCGCTGACCGTGCTGATGTCGAGGTTCGACACGGTCTTCGGCGTGTTGACGGCGTTGATCTGCGCGATCGCATTGTTGATCGCCGTCAGCTGTGCAGCGGTGGTGCCCGCGCCGGTTGCGCCCGATTGCAGCGACAGTGCGCCGACTGCCGTGCCCGTGCCGGCCGTTGCGTTCGAGCCGAACACGGCCGTTGCGGCGCCCGAGGTGATGCCCTGGCCGTTCTGGTCCGTGAACGTGTAGCCGCCCTGGCCATCCGAAATCACGTTGATCGCGGTGATCGCTGCGCCCGAGCCGGTGTATGCGCCGGCGTTCGTGAGCGACAGGCCCGTCACCGTGCCGACCGTCTGGCCCTTCTGCACCAGGCCGCCGCCGATCTTCGCAGCCGACATGCTTTGGCTCAGGTCCAGCGAAATCGTCTGGCCGACGTTCGCGCCGACCTGGAACGACACGATGCCTGCCGAGCCGTCGAGGATGTTCGTGCCGTTGTACGTCGTTTGCGACGAGATACGGTTCACTTCCTGGATCTGCTGCGCAACTTCCTGTTGCAGTGCTGCCTGGTCGGTCGTGGACATCGTGCCCGTCGACGCCTGGACGGCTAGCTGGCGGATACGTTGCAGGCTGTTCGTCAGCGACGACAGTGCGCTCGATGCCGTTTGGATCATCGACACGCCGTCGTTCGCGTTCGACACGCCCTGGTTCAGGCCGTTGATCTGCGTTTGCATCCGCGTCGAAATCGCGAGGCCGGCTGCGTCGTCGGCTGCGCTGTTGATGCGCTTGCCCGACGACAGACGCGTGATGGCTTGCGACAGTGCGCCTTGCGAGCCGTTGAGGTTCTGCTGAGCAACCAGCGAGTTGATGTTGCTATTGATTCCGAGCATGGAAAAATCTCCTGTTTAAGCCGAAAGCCCTGGAAAGCCGTTTTGGCGTCGGCGGAAGCACTCGTTCATTGCTGGCCGCCTCAGAGCAGGATTTCGGCGTACCAAAACAAAACTTGAGGGGTGTGTTGAGATTCGTCCCGATTTTTTATCGTTCTTTGTCATTTCGGACGGGGCGGGCCAGATGCCCGACTAACGGGGGCAGAGGCCGGCCTGTCGACGGAGTTGCAAGGCTGTGCGCACGGAATCGACAAAAGGATGGTTTTGTCTGTGATTCCCTGATATGATGGCGGGCTGAATTGAGATTTCTGTCACGCCTTTGCCGGTTTCCGGCATGTCTGCTGGCAGTCAAACGCGGCGCTGCACGCGGTTGTGAAGCGTACTCGCGGTGCTTTCCGCCTCTCTTTTCCGGCCTCCGAGGCCGTATTTCCGCTCGTTTCGCCTGTTGTGGGGGACGCTCGGATGGCCGGTGCGTGGCGCTTGGCCGCTACGTTTTTGACCGTTTAAGCAATTTAGGAACGACATGACGACGATTCTTCTGAAAGAAAACGAGCCGTTCGAAGTGGCGATTCGCCGCTTTCGTCGCGCTATCGAAAAAAATGGCCTGATCGCTGAACTGCGCGAACGCCAGTCTTACGAAAAGCCGACCGCAGTCCGCAAGCGCAAGAAGGCAGCAGCCGTCAAGCGCCTGCACAAGCGTCTGCGCAGCCAAATGCTGCCGAAGAAGCTCCACTAAGAGCGTCTTACGGCTCGCCGCTACGGTTCGCCGCGAAACGGCGGAGTGTGTCTCGAAAGAGGCCGCTCCGCCGTTTTGCTATTGGAGGCCGGGAAAGTCCCGATGCCGTGACGTCGAGGCCGCCGACCCGCGCGTGCCGGTGATCTATCTGTCGCTCGCGGTCGGTCGTGCCGGCGTCGTCACGCGCCGCGCGGTGATTGTAGGGGGCAGAGCCGTTGCAGGCTCCGGGTGATGGTTGGCGCTGGTCAGCCCGCCTTGCGCCGGCGTGCCGGCTGCTTGCCGCCGAGCGCCGCGCATTGAGCGTGGCACGGGCAGCCGGCCTCGTGATCGTTGACCATGCCGGTCGCCTGCATCAACGCATAGCAGATCGTCGAGCCGACGAACTTGCAGCCGTATGCTTTCAGCGCCTTGCTGAGCGCGTCGGACTGTTCGGTCGACGCAGGCGCGTCGCGATACGACTCCCATGCGTTCTGGACCGGCGTGTTGCCGACGAACGACCACAGGAACGCGGCAAGCGACCCGTGCTCGTCGCGGATGCGCTGCACGGCGCGCGCGTTGGTTACCGCCGATTCCACCTTCGCGCGGTTGCGCACGATGCCGGGGTTCTCCAGCAGTTTCTCGATGTGCTTCGGCGTGAAGCGCGCGACGGCGTCGACGTCGAAATCGGCGAACGCTTTGCGATAGCCCGCGCGCTTGTTCAGGATCGTCGACCACGACAGCCCGGCCTGCGCGCCTTCCAGGATCAGCATTTCGAACAGGTGGCGATCGTCGTGCGACGGCACGCCCCACTCGGTATCGTGATAGTGAGCATCCGCTTCCGTCTTCACCCAGTTGCACCGCTGCGACATCGTCTGCCTCGTTTTCAGTGTCGGTTCGATCGCGCCAGCATAGCGGAAGCCCTTTTCGCGGGATAGCCGGCCGAACGGCAGATGGGCGCGCGGTACCGATCCGGTTAAGCTTGGCGCCTGTTCGAATCAGCGGGATGGAAGCATGGCGACATTACTTTTTGCGATCGGCATCGACGGCGGCGGCACGGGTACGCGCGCGGTGCTGGCCGACCGGCACGGGCGCGAGCTCGCGCAGGGGCGCGGCGGCCCGTCGGGGCTCGGTCTCGGCATCGAGCGTGCGTGGGCGTCGATCGGCGCGGCCTGCGCGGATGCGTTCACACAGGCCGGGTTTGCGTTCGACTGGCCGCAATGCGCGCTCGGCTGCGGGCTCGCAGGCGTCAACAATGCGGCGTGGCTCGCCGCGTTCCGCGCGCAGGCGCCACTCGGCGCGCTCGCAATCGAGAGCGACGCGTATACGACCGTCGTCGGCGCGCACGGCGGCGCGCCGGGGCTCATCGTCGCGCTGGGCACCGGCAGTATCGCGGCGGCGCTCGATGCGGACGGCGCGTGCCGGATCGCGGGCGGCTTCGGCTTTCCGTCCGGCGACGAGGCGAGCGGCGCGTGGCTCGGCGTGCGTGCGCTCGCATATGCGCAACAGGCGCTCGACGGCCGCGTGCCGCGCGACGCGTTCGCCGACGCGCTGCTCGCGGAAACGGGCGCGCAGGATCGCGACGCGCTCGTCCAGTGGTCGTGCGATGCGAACCAGACGATCTATGCGCGGCTCGCGCCGATCGTGTTCGCGCACCGCTCGCACCCGGTCGCGGGCGCGCTGATCGCGCAGGCCGGCGAAGAGATCGGCAAGATGATCGATGCGCTCGATCCGCAGCAGGCGCTGCCGGTCGCGCTGTGCGGCGGGCTCGCGGACGCGCTCGCGCCGGCCGTGCCGGCGCGCCACGCCGCGCGGCTGCGCGCGCCGCTCGACGATTCGGCGCATGGCGCGCTGCAGCTCGCGCTGCAGGCGCTGCGGGCTGCGGAAGGCGGTTGAAGGCGGGTTGACGGCGCGCCGCAGCGGCGCCGAAGGCGGCGCCTGACCTGGAACCGTCCGGCGTGCAGCCGGGCGCGACGTTAGAATGGCCGTTCCGCAGAGCCCTGAGCGCCATTCTTCCGTCCCATGTACAAAGTCATCGCCACCGATCTCGACGGTACCCTGCTGAACAGCGATCACCAGCTCGATCCGTACACGATCGATACCGTCCGCCGGCTCGAGCGCGACGGCCTGCAGTTCGTGATCGCCACGGGGCGCCATTACGCGGACGTCGCGGGCATTCGCGACGTGCTCGGCATCCGGCCGTACCTGATCACGTCGAACGGCGCGCGCGTGCATGCGCCGGACGACACGACGATCCACGCGCAGGACATCGATCCCGCGATCGTCCGCGGCCTCGTGCAGCCGGACGTCGTCGGCACGCACGGCCGCGTGATCGTCAACCTGTTCACCGACCAGGGCTGGCTGATCGACCGCGATGCGCCGCACCTGCTCGAATTCCACCAGGATTCGGGCTTCCGGTACGATGTGATCGACATGCCCGCGCACGACGGCGCGGATATCGCTAAGGTGCTGTACATCGGCGAACCGGCCGATCTGGCGATCGTCGCCGAGCAGATGCGCGTGCGGTTCGGCGATGCGCTGTACGTCACGTACTCGCTGCCCGACTGTCTGGAAGTGATGACGGCGAACGTGTCGAAGGGCCGCGCGCTGCGCACGGTGCTCGCGCGGCTCGGCGTCGATACCGGCCACTGCATCGCGTTCGGCGACAACATGAACGACATCGACCTGCTCGAAACCGCCGGTCACGCGTTCATGATGAACAATGCGAATCCCGACCTGGTCGCGCGGCTGCCGCACATCCCGCGGATCGGCAACAACTTCGATGCGGGCGTCGCCCGCCACCTGCGCACGCTGTTCTCGCTCGAGGACAACGTCGCCGCTTCCTGAGCGAACGCCCCGAGCGTGCTTCCCGAGCGGCAATGAAAAACGGGCGCCAAGGGCGCCCGTCGAAATTGCCTGCCTCGATGTTCTTCGACAGCGTGAGGCTCGCTGCTCTGCTCGCGTAACCCCGTAGTGTTTTATTCGCTTGTGCGCGCCGATGCCGGCAGCAGGTCGACGGCGTCGTCGCGCCCTGCGACCAGCGGGTAGATGATCCCTGCGAGTACCGCGCCGATCAGCGGTGCCACCCAGAACAGCCAGAGCTGGCCGATCGCGTCGCCGCCGACGAACAGCGCCGGGCCGGTCGAGCGCGCCGGGTTCACCGACGTGTTGGTGACCGGAATCGAGATCAGGTGAATCAGCGTCAGGCACAGGCCGATCGCGATCGGCGCGAAGCCGGCCGGCACGCCGCGCTTGTCGGTGGCGCCGAGGATCACGAACAGGAAGAAACCCGTCATCACGACTTCGCAGATGAACGATGCCGCCAGCGAGTAGTGGCCGGGCGAGCGCTCGCCGAAGCCGTTCGTCGCAAAGCCGCTGCCGACGACGTCGAAGCCCGGCTTGCCGGTCGCGATCAGGTACAGCACGAAGGCGCCGAGCGTTGCGCCGACAACCTGCGCGACGATGTATGGCGCGAGATCGCGTGCCGGGAAACGCCCGGCGACCGTCAGGCCGACGCTCACCGCCGGATTCAGGTGGCAACCCGAAATGTGGCCGATTGCGAATGCCATCGTCAGCACGGTCAGGCCAAAGGCAAGTGCGACACCGGCAAAGCCGATGCCGAGGCCCGGAAAGGCGGCGGCCAGCACGGCGCTTCCGCACCCGCCGAGCACCAGCCAGAACGTGCCGAATACCTCTGCAGCGAGACGCTGAGAAAGATTCATGTAAGGACCTCGTTCAAGTGGGTTGAAGACAACCGGACGACACGACGGATTTATTCCGTCGCCCGGAATTGGTCTGGATTATAGGAAATGAATCGGGTCCGGGAGGGTCAACGATTGTTAAATTTGAATGGCTGACGAATGCCTTTTATTAGAATAAGCCCGCATTCTCGATATAGCCGAATTGGTTAAAGATGACAGTATTTATTTCGAAGGGCAGGGCTGCAGTGCGGATGGCGTAACGGATGTTTGTGTCCCGGTCGGATTCGCCGGGGCCGCATCATCGAAAAGGGAGTCGAAAAAATGTCTCAATACGCGAAACTCAAGGCGCAGATTGCCGATCTGCAGGCCCAGGCGGACGACGTACGCCGCCAGGAAGTGGCGGCGGTGATTGCCGACGTCCAGCGAATGATTGCCGAATACGGCCTGACGGCCCAGGACCTGGGCTTCGCGGAGCGGGCGCGGCGCGGCCGCCCGCCGAAGAAGGCGCCGCTGCCCCCGAAATACCGTGATCCGAAGTCGGGTGCGACCTGGAGCGGGCGCGGCAAGCCGCCGAATTGGATCGTCGGGAAAAACCGCGATCGATTCCTGATCGAATGACTGAAAGCCAAAAAGAAAGAGCCGCATCGTCGATGCGGCTCTTTTGCTTTGCGGTTTTGCGCGCCGATTTCGGCGCGGATTTTACGGAATATTTCCGTGCGGATTTCCGCGTCAGGCGCCTGCGACCCGGCGCAATGCCGGTTGCCTGGTAGCCGCGCAAAGCGATTCGTAAGTCTCGACATAACGCTGCGCCATGGCCTTCGAGCTGAAACGTGTGTCGAAACGTTCGCGGATCGCGGTGCGCGACAGGCTGTCGATCCGGTGCAATGCGCCGACCGCGCCCTGCACGTCCTCGACGATGAAGCCGGTCACGCCGTCCTCGATCACTTCCGGCACCGAGCCGCGATTGAATGCGACGACCGGCGTGCCGCACGCCATCGCCTCGATCATCACGAGGCCGAACGGTTCCGGCCAGTCGATCGGGAACAGCAGCGCCTTCGCGCCGGACAGGAACGCGGGCTTCTGCGCTTCGTTGATCTCGCCGATGAATTCGACGTGTGCCTGGCCGAGCAGCGGCTCGATCACTTCCTTGAAGTAGTCGGCGTCGGCCTTGTCGACCTTCGCGGCGATCTTCAGCGGCAGCCCGCTTTGCGCGGCGATCCGGATCGCCGTGTCGACGCGCTTTTCGGGACAGATCCGGCCGAGGAACGCGAGATATTCGGGCTTCACGCCCGGCTGCGGCGTGAGCAGCGTGTCGGGCAGCCCGTGGTACACGGTGCCGGCCCACGCGGCCTGCGGCAGCGGCTTGCGCTGGTTGTTCGAGATCGACACGACCGGCGCGTCCGGGAACGAGTCGAACACGGGCTGCAGCTCCGGCAGGTCGAGGCGGCCGTGCAGCGTCGTCACGTACGGCGTGTCGAGACGCGACATCAGCGGGAACGGCAGGTAGTCGAGGTGAAAGTGCAGCACGTCGAATTCATGTGCGACGCGGGCGACCTGCTCGAGGAGCCGCATGTGGGGCGCCATCGAATCGCGGATCGACGGGTCGAGCCGCAGTGCGCGCGGCCAGGCCGCCTCGAGGCGGGCCGACGTGACGGAGTCGCCGCTGGCGAACAGCGTCACGTCGTGCCCGAGTTCGACGAGCGCCTCGGTGAGGTAGGACACGACACGCTCGGTGCCGCCGTAGAGTTTCGGCGGGACGGCTTCGTAAAGGGGCGCGATCTGGGCAATTCGCATGGATGTTCTCCGATGTCGATCCGTGTGGGCGCTGCGGCGCCGATGCGGATCCCCTACAAGGTTGCGGAACTCGCCGACGCACGCTGTTGGCGGTACGTGGCCGGGCCCTGGGCGGGGTGCGCGGGGCGCCGGACGGCAAGCTGCGGGGCGGGCCGGCACGGCTCGCGCCGCCGCCCATTGGAGTCCATTATCGATATCGGCCTGAGGGGTTCGAGTGTTTTTTCAAACACTTAAGGCTTGTTACACGATGAAATACGCGAAAACCCCGAGAAAAAGGGCGGGAAAACAGAAATCGAGACAGAATCAACTATTGTTGCGCCATCGTGAAAAACCACTATAATTTTTACCGATCCGATTGTCGGCGGCCTTGCCGGCAAGCCTGCCGCCATTGCGCGGCGGCCGTCGGGCACATCTCGGCCGAATTCGCGCCGTCACCCGCTTTCCCGATTGCCCCCTTTCAATTCGCCTTGTCGGAAAAATTCCTACACGGTTTACAGACAAATCCTGCGCGGCATACGCCACTTCGCTGATACCGACATAAATGCCGTTTGGCCAAAATTCGCCCTGTAAGAATATAAACGAGCCGACTGAGCGCCTGGTGCGCCCTGATCGAGCAAACGTTGTCATAACACGAATGGCCAAAGCAAAGCTCTTTAACGGGGGAATCATGAGCGCTACCAGCGAAATGCTCAGTGAGATCAAAGAGGTCAACCTGTCGTACCTCCTCCTCGCGCAACGCCTGTTGCGGGAAGACAAGGCGATGGGCATGTTCCGCATGGGAATTTCCCAGGAACTGGCCGACGTGCTCGCGAACCTCACGCTCGCACAGACCGTGAAGCTCGCCGCGTCGAATCAGATGCTGTGCCGCTTCCGCTTCGACGATCACGCACTGCTGTCGTCGCTCGCCGACAAGGGCCGTAGCGATGTCGTCGCGCATGCCCACTCGGCCATCCTGATGGCCGGGCAGCAGGTCGAAAGCGTCCGCTGATCCATCCCGCCTTGCGTTTGTCCCGGCGTGCCGCGCCGGCCGGCAGCGTATTGGCCATCCATCCGAACCACGTCAAGCGGACGGTTATCACCATGGCAAGCAAAAGCGTCGTGATCGAGGTGAAGGAAATCACCCTCGCCATCGAACTGATCGAACTGGGCGCCAGGCTGCAGTTGCTGGAGGCGGAGACGAGCCTGTCGCGGGACCGTCTGATCAAGCTGTACAAGGAACTGAAGGGCGTGTCGCCGCCGAAGGGGATGCTGCCGTTCTCGACCGACTGGTTCATGACGTGGCAGCCGAACATCCACTCGTCGCTGTTCTACAACATCTACCGGTTCATGCAGGACCACGGCCGCTGCGAGCCGATCCAGTCGATCGTGAAAGCGTACCGGCTCTATCAGGAGCACGTGAACCTGTCCGGCGACGAGGCCGCGCTGAGCCTCACACGCGCGTGGACGCTCGTGCGCTTCTTCGATTCGGGGATGCTGCAGATGACCCCGTGCACGCGCTGCGGCGGCCACTTCGTCGCGCACGCGCATGATCCGCATCAAGGTTTCGTCTGCGGCCTGTGCCAGCCGCCGTCGCGCGCGGGCAAGACCCGCAAGGCCGCCGCCGCGCGCGCCGAACTGGCCGCCGCTGCGGCCTGAGCGCCGCCGGGCGGGGTGCAAGCGGCTGCCGCGGGCCGCGCGAACCGTCTGCCGACTGCTGGTAAACACCGTCGGGCCGCCGCCGGGCGGTCGCGAAAGTTTTCCTGCCGACTGCCGTAAACCTGTTTAACGGCGATCTTCCCGCCGGTCTTTCATGAGGGACAGGCAGTGCTGATTATCGTGGGAACACTCGTGACGCTGTTGTCGGTCTTCGGCGGTTATGCGCTGGCAGGCGGGCATCTGGGCGCCTTGATCCAGCCCATCGAGATCCTGATGATCGTGGGCGCCGGCGTCGGCGCATTCATCCTCGGCAACGGTGGCAAGACCATCAAGGCCACGCTGCGCGTGCTGCCGACGCTCTTCAAGGGCTCGAAATACACGAAGGACGTCTATATGGAGCTGATGGCGCTCCTGTACGTGCTGCTCGCGAAGGCGCGCAAGGAAGGCACGCTGACGCTCGAGGCCGACATCGACGATCCGGAAAAGAGCCCGATCTTCACGCAATACCCGAAGATCCTCGCCGATCACCACATCGTCGAATTCCTGACCGACTACCTGCGCCTGATGGTGGGCGGCAACATGAACGCGTTCGAGATCGAGAGCCTGATGGACGAGGAGATCGAGACGCACCACTCGGAAGGCGAAGGCCCCGCGCACGCGCTGATGCGCGTCGGCGACGCGATGCCGGCGTTCGGCATCGTCGCGGCCGTGATGGGCGTCGTGCACACGATGGCGTCCGCGGACAAGCCGCCCGCGGTGCTCGGCGCAATGATCGCGCAGGCGCTGGTCGGCACGTTCCTCGGGATCCTGCTGTCGTACGGGCTGATCGGGCCGCTCGCGAGCCTCGCGGAGCAGCGCGTCGCCGAGTCGACCAAGATGTTCCAGTGCATCAAGGTGACGATCCTCGCGACGCTGAACGGCTATGCGCCGGCGATCGCGGTCGAGTTCGGCCGCAAGGTGCTGTTCTCGACCGAGCGGCCGTCGTTTTCCGAGCTCGAAGAGCACGTGCGCCGCGTGAAGGCGAAGTGACGCGGAGCGACCAATGAGCAAGAGCAAGGATCGCGCGATCGTCGTCAAGCGGGTGGCCCCGGCGAAGAAGGGCCACCACGGCGGCGCATGGAAGCTTGCGTACGCGGACTTCATGACCGCGATGATGGCGTTCTTCCTGCTGATGTGGCTGCTGAGCTCGGTCACGCCGGTGCAGCTGAAGGGGATCGCCGAATACTTCAACACGCCGCTGAAGGCCGCGCTGTTCGGCAGCGGCGACCGCAACTCGCAGGACTCCAGCATCATCAACGGCGGCGGCCGCGACCTGTCGAGCACCGACGCCGGCACGCTGCGCCGCACCGACGGTACGATGTCGCTCGCCGAGCGCGTCGCGAAGCCGGTCGACGAGCATGCGCAAGCGCAGGCGCAGGGCGCGATCGAGCGGCTCGAGCAGGCGCGCCTGCACGACCTGCAGATCAAGCTGATGGCCGCGATCGAGGCCAACCCGACGCTGCGCCAGTTCAAGCAGCAGATCCGCATCGATTCGACGCTGATGGGGCTGCGCATCGAGATCGTCGATACGCAGAAGCGGCCGATGTTCGCGATGTCGAGCGATCACGTCGAGCCGTACATGCGCGACATCCTGCGCGAAATCGGCAAGACGCTGAACGACGTGCCGAACCGGATCATCGTTCAGGGCCACACCGACGCCGTGCCGTACGCGGGCGGCGAGGGCGGCTACAGCAACTGGGAGCTGTCGGCCGACCGTGCGAACGCGTCGCGCCGCGAGTTGATTTCCGGCGGCATGGACGAGGCGAAAGTGCTGCGCGTGCTCGGCCTCGCGTCGACGCAGAACCTGAACAAGGCCGACCCGCTCGATCCGGAAAACCGCCGGATCAGCGTGATCGTGCTGAACCGCAAATCCGAAGAAGCGCTGATGCGCGACGACGCGACGACCACGACGCTGTCGGCCGACGCGGCGGGCTCGAAGCTGCTCGCGCAGCAGCTCGCCGGCCCGGCGCCGGCTGTGCGTCCGGCGGTCGCGAGTGCCGCCGCCGCGGCGCCGAAACCCTGACGTTCCCGAGATTCCGAGACAGACATGATCCGAACCATTCTCGCCATCGACGACTCCGCGACCATGCGTGCGCTGCTGCAGGCAACGCTTGCGCAGGCCGGCTACGACGTGACGGTGGCGCCGGACGGCGAAGCCGGCTTCGACATGGCCGCGACCGCGCCGTACGACCTGGTGCTGACCGACCAGAACATGCCGCGCAAGAGCGGGCTCGAGGTGATCGCCGCGCTGCGCAAGCTGACCGCGTATGCGGACACGCCGATCCTCGTGCTGACGACCGAAGGCAGCGATGCCTTCAAGGACGCCGCGCGCGACGCGGGCGCGACAGGCTGGATCGAGAAGCCGATCGATCCGGTCGTGCTGGTCGACCTGGTCGCGACGCTGTCCGAGCCGGCTGCCTCCTGAAATGAACGCGACGAATCCAACCGGTGACCGGGCATGACTCTCGATATCACGCAGTTCTACCAGACCTTTTTCGACGAAGCGGACGAGCTGCTCGCGCAGATGGAGCAGCTTCTGCTGAACCTCGACGTCGACTCGCCCGACCCCGAAGACCTGGCCGCGATCTTCCGCGCCGCGCATTCGATCAAGGGCGGCGCGGCGACGTTCGGCTTTTCCGCGCTGACCGATACGACGCACATCCTCGAATCGCTGCTCGACCGCGCGCGCAACCATGAGTTGACGCTGACCAAGGAGATGATCGACGCGTTCCTCGAGACCAAGGACGTGTTGTCCGACCAGCTCGTCGACTACCGCGCGAGCGCCGAACCGGACGCGGCAGCCGCCGCGACGATCTGCGCAAAGCTCGAACGGTTGAAGGCCGAGAGCGGCGCGGGCGCGCCGGCGGTCGCTGCGGCCGCGCCTGCCGCGCCGGTCGCCGCTGCTGCCGAACCGGCCGCACCGGCAGCGGAGCCCGCCGCCGGCGGCGATCGCGCGCCCGATCACGTGGTCGAGCAGGCCGTCGCGGCCGCGCATCCGGCGGCCGACGCGGGCGAAGACGGCCCGCACCTGAAGATCACGCTGGCGGGCGTCGACGCGAAGGACCGGGAACTGCTCAGCGAAGAACTCGGCAACCTCGGCCGGATCGTCGGCCGCGAGGAAGCGGGCGACGACCTGACGCTGTGGCTCGAATCGGACGTGCCGTCCGACGACATCGTCGCCGTGTGCTGCTTCGTGATCGACGAAAGCCAGATCCGCATCGCGCACGGCACGGCGCCGGCCGCGCCGGCGGCACCGGCTGCCGCGCAGGACGCTGCGGCACCGGCCGCCGAACCGGCCGTCGCCGCGCAACCCGCCGCGCGGGTCGAGGTATTCGCGCCGCAGGCCGCCGCGCCGCAACCGGCCGCACCGGCTCCCGCAACCGTCGAGCCGGCCGCAGCAACGCAACCGCCGCAGCAACCCCAACGGCCGCAGGCCGAGCACGCGGCGCAGGCCGCCGCGCATCACGACGACAAGCGTGCGCGCCCGGCCGCCGCGGCCGCATCGGGCGCCGAAGGCAGCTCGATCCGCGTCGGCGTCGAGAAGGTCGACCAGCTGATCAACCTCGTCGGCGAGCTCGTGATCACGCAGGCGATGCTCGCGGAGACCGCGAGCGCGTTCGATCCGGCGCTGCACGACCGCCTGTTCAACGGGATGGCGCAGCTCGAGCGCAACGCGCGCGACCTGCAGGAAGCCGTGATGTCGATCCGCATGATGCCGATGGACTACGTGTTCAGCCGCTTCCCGCGGCTCGTGCGCGATCTCGCCGGCAAGCTCGGCAAGCAGGTCGAGCTCGTCACGTTCGGCCAGGCGACCGAACTCGACAAGAGCCTGATCGAACGGATCATCGATCCGCTCACGCACCTCGTGCGCAACAGCCTCGACCACGGGATCGAGACGGTCGACAAGCGCGTCGCCGCCGGCAAGGACGCGGTTGGCCAGCTCGTGCTGTCGGCCGCGCATCACGGCGGCAACATCGTGATCGAGGTCAGCGACGACGGCGCGGGCCTGAACCGCGAGCGGATCCTCGCGAAGGCCGCGAAGCAGGGCATGCAGGTGTCCGACAACATCAGCGACGAAGAGGTGTGGAACCTGATCTTCGCGCCGGGCTTCTCGACCGCCGAGACGGTGACCGACGTGTCGGGCCGCGGCGTCGGGATGGACGTCGTGAAGCGCAACATCCAGTCGATGGGCGGCCACGTCGAGATCTCGTCGCAGGCCGGCCGCGGCACGACCACGCGGATCGTGCTGCCGCTGACGCTCGCGATCCTCGACGGAATGTCGGTGAAGGTCGGCAGCGAGATCTTCATCCTGCCGCTGAACTTCGTGATGGAGTCGCTGCAGCCGTCGATCGACGACATCTACACGGTCGGCAACGGCGAGCGCGTGGTGCGCGTGCGCGGCGAATACCTGCCGCTGGTCGCGCTGCACGAGGTGTTTTCGGTCGAGGACGCCCGCACCGACCCGACGCAGGGGATCGTCACGATCATGCAAACCGAGGGGCGCCGCTTCGCGATGCTGATCGACGAGCTGGTCGGCCAGCAGCAGGTGGTCGTGAAGAACCTCGAAACCAATTATCGCAAGGTGCACGGCATCTCGGCGGCGACCATCCTCGGCGACGGCAGCGTCGCGCTGATCGTCGACGTCGCGGCGCTGAACCGAGAAACCCGTGCGACGCACGGCGCCCGAGCCGGCGCCGAGCTCGCGATGTTCTGACTCTCGCCATTCAACCGATTGGGGGCAAACGTGTCTGCTGAAGTCCAAATGATCAATCCGGCCGCGGCGAACGCGGCGACGAGCCGCCGCGACGCGGCGCAAGGCGACGCGACGGGCCAGGAATTCCTCGTGTTCACGCTCGGCGACGAGGAATACGGGATCGACATCCTGAAGGTGCAGGAAATCCGCGGCTACGACAGCGTCACGCGCATCGCGAACGCGCCGGACTTCATCAAGGGCGTGATCAACCTGCGCGGGATCATCGTGCCGATCGTCGACATGCGGATCAAGTTCCATCTCGGCCGCGTCGAGTACGACCATCAAACCGTCGTGATCATCCTGAACGTCGCGCATCGCGTGGTCGGGATGGTGGTCGACGGCGTGTCGGACGTGCTGACGCTGCAGACCGACCAGATCATGCCGGCGCCGGAATTCGGCGCGACGCTGACGACCGAGTACCTGACGGGCCTCGGCACGGTCGACGGCCGGATGCTGATCCTGATGGATATCGAGAAGCTGATGTCGAGCCGTGAAATGGCGCTGATCGAGACACTCGGCGGGTAAGCGCGCCGCGCGCGCAGGAATTTCGGGAGAATCTGCAATGTTGCATAACTGGTCGATCCGCACGACGCTCACGGCGGTCGGACTCATCCTCGTGTGCCTGGCCGCCGCGGTCGGCGGGCTCGGCCTCTACGCGCTCGATCACGCGAGCCGCTCGCTCGACGAGATCGCGCACGTCGACCTGCCGGCGATCCATGCGCTCGACGACACGGCCGCGCACCTGCTGCGTGCGCGTGTCGCGCTCGATCGTTTCCGTACGCTGACCGAAGCCGGCAATGCGGCTGACGCGACGAAGGTGCTCGACCGCGCGCAGGAGCTGTTTGCGAAGTCGAACCAGAACTGGCAGGTGTTCCAGTCGTTGCCGAAGCTCGGCGTCGAGCAGACGCTCGTCGACGAGCTCACCGCACGCTACACGACGATCGTGAAGGAAGGCGTCGAGCCCGAATTTGCCGCGGCGCGCGCGGGCGACATGGCGGCGTACCACGCGATTGCCGACACGAAGATCAGCCCGATGTTCGTCGCGTTCGACCAGACGGCGGCAGCCGTGATCGTATCGCTGCAGAAGCGCGCGGAAGAGCGCCAGGCCACGACGCAGTCGCAGATCTCGCTGATGGTCGCGCTGATCGCGGCCGGCATCGCGGTCGCGTTCGTCGTCGTGATCGCGATCCGCTTCGCGATGCGCGGGCTGATCGTGAAGCCGCTCGAGGACGCGATCGCACACTTCGAGCGGATCGCCGGCGGCGACCTCACGCAGCCGGTGAACGTGTCCGGCACGAACGAGATGGGGCGCCTGTTCGGCGGCATCAAGCGGATGCAGGACGCCGTCACGACGATGGTGCAGTCCGTGCATCGCGGCACCGAATCGATCGACGTCGGCGCGCGCGAGATCGCGACCGGCAACATCGACCTGTCGCAGCGCACCGAGGAGCAGGCCGCGTCGCTGCAGGAAACCGCATCGAGCATGGAGCAGCTGACGGGCACCGTGCGGCAGAACGCGGAGAACGCGCGGCAGGCGAGCCAGCTCGCGGTGAACGCATCGGACATCGCGACGCAGGGCGGCGAGGTGGTCGGCCAGGTCGTATCGACGATGCAGGACATCGCGGCGAGCTCGGGCAAGGTCGTCGACATCATCGGCACGATCGAAGGCATCGCGTTCCAGACCAACATCCTCGCGCTGAACGCGGCGGTCGAAGCCGCGCGTGCGGGCGAGCAGGGCCGCGGCTTCGCGGTGGTCGCGGGCGAGGTGCGCTCGCTCGCGCAGCGCAGCGCGAGCGCCGCGAAGGAAATCAAGCAGCTGATCGGCGATTCGGCCGAGAAGGTCGACAGCGGGTCGGCGCTCGTCGCGCGCGCGGGCTCGACGATGGACGAGATCGTACAGGCCGTGCGCCGCGTGACCGACATCATGGGCGAGATCAGCGCCGCGTCGGAAGAGCAGTCGACCGGCATCGAGCAGGTCAACCGTGCGGTCAGCCAGATGGATTCGGTCACGCAGCAGAACGCGGCGCTCGTCGAGCAGGCAGCGGCCGCGGCCGCGTCGCTCGAGGAGCAGACGCGCCAGATGAAGTCGATCGTGTCGGGCTGGCGCGTGACGGGCGGCATCGTGCTCGCGCCGGCGCGCGGCGTCGCGCGGCCGGTCGCGCATGGATCGGCGGCCGTGCCGGCACTGCCGTCGGAGCCGCGTCGCGACGC
>NZ_JBFPFS010000015.1:0-139097 GCF_047978125.1 Burkholderia sp. LFS061
CCAGCTTCACCGTCGTGAACAACGGTTCTTGCATCTCGTCCATTCCACGCATCGGCTCATCTGCTCAAGATCATGAACACGATATCTCTAACGCACCGCCCTTCGAGCCCGTTTACACCGTTCCCAATTTCAACAGCCTGTTAGGTCGGCGACCGCCGTACCGATCCGCAACGGCGCGCCGCTTGTTCGCGAATCAGACCGGCTCGCACGATCCACGTGGCCCGGCTCCGGACAGCCGCCCGAGCGCATAGTCGATCTGCCGCTCGAACGCTGGCCAAGCAGCCTTCATTGCTTCGATGCCGCCTTCTGTCAGGGTCTTTTCGGCATGCGCGCACGCATCCCTCGCTTCCGTGGCGCCAGCAAGTGCGAAGCCGCCGCGCATCGAGTGAAGCTCGATCTTGACCAGATCGGCGTCGTCATTCGCCAGTGCGGTGTCGATCACCGTCAGCGAATGCAGCGAGGCCGCGTGCAGCGTCTGCCTAATCTCATCCGTCATCACGGGTCGCGCGACTTGACCCGAACGCCCGTGATTCATTGGTCCCGGGCGTCTCGCATGCCGCCGCAACGCCGCGTCGAGCGTCTCGATCGACAGTGGCTTGAGCACGATCTCCACAGCACCGGCCTGTTCGCAGCGCCGGCGATCCTCGTCGGTCGCGTGTGCCGTCATCGCGATCACGGGCACGCGCGCACCCTGCTCGCGCAGGAAGTTCGCGAGCGCGAAGCCGTCGAGTTCCGGCATGCCGAGATCGGTCAACACGACGTCGTACGGTCGCTCGAAGAAGGCGCGCATCGCCTCGATGCCGTTGGAAACGATCGTCGCGTGGTAGCCCAACGCGTCGAGCTGGTCTCGCAGCAACGCCCGGCTTGCCGGGTGATCCTCGGCGACGAGCACTTGCAGCGGTTCGTCATCGTCGGCCCCCGCGCGTGCGTCAGCCTCCGCGCCCGCTTCGGATTCCGCCTCTGCTCCGTACCCGCGCGCAGCATCCGCGAACGCCGCGGGTTCCGGCGCATCGTCTCGCCAGCCGGACGGCGCTTCGGGCAACGGCAACGCAGCCACAAAAGCCGTGCCTTCACCAAGACGGCTGTCGACGCTCAACGCCCCGCCCATCAGCGTCACGATCCGCTTGCACAGCGGCAGGCCGAGCCCCGTGCCGCCAAAGCGCCGGTAGATCGATGCATCGGTCTGGATATAGACATCGAACAGGGTCGGCATGCTGTCTTCGGGAATGCCGATGCCCGTATCGCGGACTGCGATTTCGACGCCACGGTCGGCCAGGCCCGCCTGTGCAAGCCGCACTTCGATCGTCACGCCGCCGCGCTTCGTAAACTTGATCGCATTGCTGACGAGGTTCGAGAGCAGTTGCCGCAGCCGGGTCGAATCTCCTAAGTAACCATCGGCGAGATCCGGGGCAATTCGGCACGTCAGCGCAAGGTTTTTCGCATCCGCGAGCGGGCGGAAGATCGCGGCCACGTCGTTCACGACACGACGCAGGTCGAACGGAATGCTTTCCAGCACCATCTGGTTCGACTCGGCCTTCGACAGGTCGAGCACGTCGTTGATCACGCGCAGCAGCGCGTCGGACGACGACATGATCGTCCCCAGCCGGCGCCGTAGCGGCGCCGCCATCTGCGCGCGCTCCATCAACTCCAGGTTGCCGATGATCGCGTTGAGCGGCGTGCGGATCTCGTGGCTCATCGTCGCGAGGAACGTCGACTTCGCCTTGTTCGCGAGTTCTGCGGCTTCGCGCGCCTCGCGCAGCTTCTCCTCCGCCTGCTTGCGGGCCGTGATGTCGAGCAACGTGCACAGCAGCACGTCGATCCCGCGGTATTTGGTGCGCACGATGTGCGCGTCGAGATAGACGGTGCCGTGTCCCTCGCGCTCGACGGCCAGCTCTCGCGTCACGCGCTTGCGTGCGTTGCCGGTGGGCGCGCCGTCCCGGTACGCGCGCCACAGCCGCTTGCCGAGCGGCTCGCCCGACACGTCCCGCTCGTAGGCGATCATCGCGTCGTTACGCACGATCGCTTCGCCGTCGATGAACGACAGCAGCACGAGCCCGGCCGGCGCCGTGCGGATCAGCGTCCGGTTGAGCGCCTCGCTTTCGATCAGGCGAATCGCTCGCCGGTTCGCCGGACGCAGTGCGCGCCGGTCGAACGTCACGATTGCAACCCACATCAGCACGAGCGCCAACAGCGCGGAACCGACCGTCACGCCCACGCGCAGAGCGATGTCGCTCAGCACGCTGCGCCACGAGAAGGTCGCCATCACCACTTCGTCCGACCCCGGGAGCATGTCGCTGACGAAGAAGTTCATCCCGACCCGATGTGCAACCGCTTTCTCGCCGGGCGCGCGGCGCGCATGACCGAGCGCACGGGCCACCATCGTGCTGTCGGGCTGTCTGCCGATCAGGAGATTTCCGTCGGAGTCGACGAGTGCATATTCCCTGCCGGCGCCCGGCGAACGCAAAATCTCGTCTGTCTGCGGCCGGCTGTTGATGACCAACCAGACGACCGGCCTGCCGCTCGCGCCACGCACCCATTGCACCAGCCGCAGCACGGAGCGCCCGAGCACCGGGTCGAATCGACGGTCCAGCATAATCGTGTTTCTGCCGGGAACGGCCGGCGTCGCCGCTACGGACGCACCATCGTTCATCGGACTCAATTGCCGGATCAGTGCCCTCACGTCGAAACCGGCCGGCAACGCGAGCGATCGCTTCACCAGCGGATACCCGGTCTCGACGAGGAAATCGCCGTTCGGATCGATCAGATAGCCGGTCAACCCCGGATCGGCCGGTTGCGGCGGCGCCAGGACACCAGTCACTTCGACCCGATCGAGAAAGCGCGCAAGGTACGGCAGGTGCGTGTTCGTCGAATCCGCAGATGGGATGTCGGCGTACGCGGCAACCGCGACTCGCCCGATCCGCCCGACGAACCGCTGCTTGCCGCGCTTGCCTTCGAGCAACCCGGGCAGGCCCGGTGCATCTTCAGCGACGCTTGCCCAATGTAGCTCCATGTCCTCGACATAACGATTCTGCAGTGCCTTCATGACCTCCAGTTCGGCAACGAGCTCGGCCTTGCGCTCCGTGAACTCGATACGAAAGCGCTCGAGGGATTCCTGCACGTCGAGCAGCACGACGAGCGTCGCGCACACCAGAATGAACGCCGAGACCGCCGCGCCGCTTGCGTACAGCAGGAACTGCTGCTGCCGCCGGACACGACCCGGCTCGAATGGTTTGTGAACCGCCACGGCGGCGTGAGAAACAAGTCTTTTGAGCTTTGCGGGCATGTCGTATCGATCTCGTCGCTCGTGGCCGGGCAAACCGCATCATTCGCCGATACTGGCGCGTCGGCGCCCTTGAAAACAGGGTGGTCGTGTCGCGCGGCGTGCGTCCACCCACACGCATTGCTTCACTTCGGCGGCATCTGTGCTGAAGCGGATCCAGAGCGGCAACTGGCCCTCGCGCACATCACGCCGACGACGACGCATCGCCGTCAGGCGCGCCGGAGAGGTTTTGCTCGTCGTTGTAACGAATCAGATCCGCGTCGCGAACGATCCCGAGTTTCTTCATCGCGCTCGACTTCTGCGAACTGATGGTCTGCTTGCTGCGATGGAGCTGCGCGGCAATCTCTCCCACCGTATAGCCCGCGCCGAACAACCGGACAACCTCGATCTCGCGTGTCGTCAGTGCGCGGGCGGCGGGCTCGGATTCGACGTCCTGCAGGAGCTGCTTGATGTACGGCGACATGTAGTTCGCGCCGACGTAGGCGGCATGCACGGCGCCGATCAGGTGCGAGATCGCGTCGGACTTGCTGAGAATGCAACTCACGCCCTGCTTGTGGATCGCGCGCAGCACGCTCGGATTGTCGATCATCGTGATCGTCACGATATGCAGCGCGGGATAGCGGCGCTGCAGGAACGACAGCAGCACGAGCCCGTCGCCGTACTTGCCGCCCGGCATCACGTAGTCGAGCACGAGCACGTCGCTCTGCTGCGCGTCGAGCGCCGCGACCAGATCCGTCGAGTTCGAAACGGTGCCCACGAGCTTGATCGTGCTGTTGCCTTGCAGCGCCTGCGAGATGCCGAGCGCGGACGCCGGATGATCATCGGCTACCATCACGCGCACAAAGAATTCGTCCATGTTCCTGTTTCCCCGAGGCTTTCAGTCACGCATCCGGTCCCCGTCGCGACGGGGAGCATGCTCGCGCCATCGTGTCGATGGCTGGCCGTATTCGGCGCACCGGACAAATAGTGCCTCAATTTTAAGATAAATCCAGGTTTGCTTTTCAATCGGCGCATGGCCGCGCGGCGGACGATGCATCTGCGCCCGCGGCGCGCACGATGCGTCCGCACGGACACACCGCGCAGATTTGCCGAAGCTCACGACGGTTCGGAGCGTTACGGAAGGCCGCGACGTCGTCCTGCCGCGCTCCCTGGTAGCGCGGCCGCGCCGCGACACGGCGCGCTATCAGTGGCTCGAATCACCGGGCAGATCATGCGAGTTGCCATCCACCCTATTTTTCCACTCGATCAGCGCACGTCGCCGCTGAACCGGTGACATCAGCAAAAACTCGTTCATCATCGTCAGGAATTCCCGGCGAGACTTCTCAGAAAGTGCGGCGAAATCGAGCAACAGTGCGAATATCTTCCCTACATGACGCACGATATTCCCCTCCAGTATTGATTTGAAATCTGCCGCGCGACGTGCGTCGGCACCCTGCCGCTGTTGTTATCTCGAATACTTGTTGATGCGATCGCTGCTGTTGATTACTTGTCATGCAATTCCGTTTCATCATTGGTTGAGCCCGACGGGCACGCGGCCACGCATGCCTCCTTCGCCGCAGCCGCGGCACGTCGCTGCCGCGCATGCGCAAGCGCGCCGCGCAGGTGCCGAAGCGTCACGGGTTTCGTCAATACGCGCCGGACACCGGCTGCCGTGCAGCGGTGCATGCCTTCGGGTGTCACATGTGACGTCACGACCAGTACGTCGCACGCGGCATCGACGCCGCGTGCCGCTTCGGCCAGTTGGTGTGCGCGCATGTCGGGCAGATCGTCGCCGATCAGCAGCACGTCCCAGTCGTCGCCGGCCAGCGATTCGAGCGCCGCGCGCCCCGTTCCGACCTCGGCTACCCTGCAGCCGAGCGCGTCTAGTTGCTCGCTGAAAATCGAGCCGTTGATGGTTTCGCCGTCTGCGACGAGCACACGCAATGCGCAACTGCCGTGCGCGGCCGCGTCGCGAGACGTTTCAGCCGTCGCCGAGCCGCGAGCATGCAGGTCGTCACGCCACAGGTCATCGCCCGATACGACATCGATCGCGCGTTCATCGCCCATCGGGCCGCCAAGCGCCAACGCGGCGCGCAAGCCGCCGAGCGAATAACTCGACACGCGTACCGTGTCGCCCGCGCGATACGGTTCGAGCGGGCCGTCGGGTATCGCGAGTATCAGCGGCGCGCAATCACTCAGGCTGTTCAGATCCGCTTGCGACCACGTGTCGGAATCGCCGAACAGCACGACCGCGCCGCGTCGTGCAATGCCGGCCGGCAGACTCGACGGGCTGTCGTACACGCTGACGTCGAATCCCCATGCCCGTAGATGCGGCAACGCAAAATCGCGCCATCCGGGATGCGCGGCGATCAGCGCCAGCGCGTGTGGGTGAACCGCGCGCGGTAGGTCGAGCGCGGCGATGTCCATGCCGAGCGGAAGATTCACCGTGAAACGGCTGCCGGCGCCCGGCTTGCTCTCCACCGTGATGCGGCCGCCCATCGCCGCGACAAGCCGGTCACACAGCGCAAGCCCGAGCCCGGTGCCGCCGTAACGCCGCGTGATTGACGTGTCGACCTGCGAAAATGCCTTGAACAGCTTGCGTCGATGTTCAGCGCCAATTCCGATGCCGGTGTCCTCGACCTCGACCGACAGTTCCGGCGCGTCGTGCCCTTCGGCAACGACCGCGACGCGCACGGTCACGCGACCGACGTCGGTAAACTTGAGCGCGTTGCTCAGCAGGTTGCGGAGCACTTGCGCGAACCGCGTCGGATCGCCGCGCATCTGTTGCGTACTGCTCGCATGGATCTCGCAGAATAGCTGCACCCCCTTCGCCTTCGCGATCGTCGCGAACGCGTTCAGCTCGCGCTCGACCGCCGCGGTCACGTCGAACGCGATCGATTCGACCGACATCGCGCCGGCCTCGATCTTCGAGAAATCGAGAATGTCGCTGACGAGCGCGAGCAGGCTCGTTGCCGACGTGCGCAGCGTATGAACGCGGCCATGCTGGGTCGCGTCGAGCGCCGAGCGCTCGAGCAGTTCGAGGTTGCCGAGAATCACGTTCAGCGGCGTACGGATCTCGTGGCTCATCGCCGCGAGGAACGACGATTTCGCGGCGTTGGCCGAATCGGCCGCGCGCACGGCGTCTTCCAGCTGCTGCACGAGTTGCCGCTTCGCGCTCATGTCGGCGACAGCGGCGATCAGCACGTCCGTGCCCTGATAGCGGGCGCCACACGCGATGAATTCGAGGTGCAGGTCCGCGGCTTGCACGTCTCCCACCAGGAGGTCGCCGTGCAGCACGCCGCCCGCATCGCCGCGCGCCTGCCATGCGTCGGCCACCTGGCTCGACAGCACGTGATAGTCACCGCCGATCCGCTCGACCATGTCCGTCAGCGCGGGGCTCACGAGCATGAAATGCCCGTCGTCGCGCGCGATCAGCCCGAGCCCGATCGGCGCCATCTCGATCACGCTGCGGCACAGCGCTTCGCTGTCGAACACACGCTGCGAGCGCGCGTAGAGCGGCACGAACTCCCGCCGATGAAAGCGCAGCAGCAACCCCCACATGACCATGAGCGCGAGCAGTGTCGCGGCGCCGAGCGTACCGGCCGAGCGCGCGACGCCGGCCGCGATGTCGGTCCACGACAGCGCATACGCAAGCGTCCAGCCCGTCGATTCGAGCTTGCCGTGAAACAGCAGGAAGCCGTCCCGGAACACGGGCGCGCTCGACGACGACGCGCCGCCCCGCCACGGGTTCAGCTTCAGCAGGCTTTCCACGCGGCCGGTTTCGCCCGCCGTGGGATCCATCGTGACGAGCTGGCCATCGGCCGTCGTGATGTAGAACATGCCTTCGGGGCGATAGTCGGCGAGCCAGGACAGCAGGTAATCGGGCGGATATTCGGTGACGAGCACCGCGAACGGCTTGCCGTTGTCGCGCGCCTCGGCCGCGAGCCGGATGCGCGGCTGCCCGGACACGGGATCGGTGAACGGCGCCAGCCAGCGCACGTGCGGGCGCGCATCGACGATGCCCGGATAGGGGCGCTCGAAATCGACGCGCAGCGCATCCAGCACACGTGCGCGGCTTTCCGGCGAAACCAGCGCCGGATCGTCGCGATCCCGATGGGGTATCAGCGCGAACAAGCCCGTGCGCGTGCTGTAGTGATAGCCCTCCAGCGTGCGGCCGCGATTGAGCGAACTGGCCGCGCAGATGCGTGCCAACAGGACCGACAGCGACAGATAGCGCGCGACTTCAGCCCGATCGCTGTTACGCGCGGGCACGCCGACGACGAGCGACGGATGCGGACGGGTCGCGACGCGCTGGTCGTTGAGGAAGAAATCGTCGACGACCGCCGCCGGCACGTCGCTGGCCTCCTGCCAGATCAGTTGCGCATTCGCGACGCCGTTGCGGAACGAGGTTTCGCTTACCTGGATTTCGTTCAGCGTCTGTTCCAGGCCGTTCAGGTAGTTGCGCCGCTGCCCCTCGACATAGCCCGAGACGATCGACGCCATCCCGAGACCGCAAGCGATCAGGACAAGGATGGTAACGACGATACCGCCGCCGAACACCGAAATGCTCTGATAGCGACGAAGGGATTGAAGCGGGCTCTGCGACATGGCGCGGCAACGATTGCGAGCGCGGCCGGAACGACGTCGTTCCGGCACTCGCAATCGTCTCGGGAAACACCTGGAATAATGGGATTTCCGATCATGCCAAAGGCTCGCGGGGGTGTCCTCATCGTACGAACCATTTCGTACACGTCAAAACTAACGGCATCAGAATTTCGGACTTGAACGAACTTTGACGCGGTAAATTCGAGTCGTTTGTTTCGCATTGCGTTGACAGAGCGTTCGGCGGGTTAGCCTCTCAGGCAACACATTGGGCTGGAGTTTTTTAGAGATAGCCCCGGCCGCGCGGCTAGCTGATGCGTAACGACGGCGGCCAATACCGACTGCCCCTCGATTTTCCGGCCGTACCCGGCTCGCTGCCAAAAGAAAGGGTTCTTCGCGAATCGACGTGAAGAACCCTTGAAAAACATCGTTGCGGTGAAGACCGAGCCGGCGATGGCGCGCGTGCCGCCATCGCCAGTCGCCAACCCGTCCGGCACCCATGCCGAACGGGCGTCGCATCGAAGCCGCGACAGCGAGATGTGCTCAGGAGGCGGGCATCACTGCAATGAAACCCGCCTCCCGAGACAAGACCGATCAGTTCCGGATTGCGCCGAAATTGAGGCCCGCGAGCGGCACCGCTGCCGCGCTTCCGCTCACGGCATTGCCGCGCATCCAGCCGAAGTTGAGGCCGACCAGCCCGCCGTACAACTGGTCGTAGCCAGCCGTGTAGGCAATACGGCTGCTCGAGCTCGAACGATCGACGTTGCCGAAGTTTGAGCCTGCCACGCCGCCCAGGCGGGAACCGCGCCCGCCGGACACCGTACCTGACGACGACGACGACGCGATCTTGCCGTCGTTTTCGCCGACGAGGCCGCCGACATTACTCCAATCCCCGCCCTTCGCGGAACCGGAGGCGCTGGACGCATCGATCGATGCGCTCATGACGCTCTGCCCGACCAGACCGCCGACGTAGCTATCGGCGCCCGCGACGACGTCGCCCGACGCGCTCGACGACGACACGCTGCCTTCGTTGCGCCCGACCAGGCCGCCGGCGCTGCCCGTACCGGCAATGTTGACGCTCCCGCGCGCACTGGCATTCGCCACCTTGCCCGCGTTCTTGCCGACGAGCCCGCCTGCGATGCCGTTCGCAGCGGTCGATACACTGCCGGCCGCCGAGGAAGCGACCACCTCGCCGCTGTTCTCGCCGACGAGGCCGCCCACGGTGCTCGATACGCCGGCAATAACCGGACCGCGTGCATCGGACGACTTCACGCTTTCGGTGTTGACGCCGACCAGGCCACCCGCCACGCTCCGCGCGCCGACCTTGACCGTCCCCGTGGCCGACGAACCGTCAATTGCGCCGTCGTTCAAGCCGACCAACCCGCCGGCCTTCACGTTGTCGCGCCCGTCCACGTTGCCGTTCGCGCTCGACGCGATCACCTGGCCGAGGACGCCGTTACGGCCGACGAGGCCGCCCAGTTCGCTGTCGGCGCCTGTCGAGACCTTGCCGTTCGCGGTGGATGCGCGAACCGTGCCCGCGTTATATCCCGCGAGCCCGCCCGCCACCGCGGCGTTACCGGCCTGAACGCTGCCGTTTGCCGTCGACGCCAGGATCGTCGCACGGTTGACGCCGGCGAGCCCGCCGACGATGGCCGACTTGCCGGCAACGACATTGCCACCCGCCGTCGACGCGGCGATCTTGCCGAGATTCTCCCCGACCAGGCCGCCCGCCTTGGCGTTGTCGCCCACGGTCACGCCGCCGGTCGCGTCGGATGCCTCGATCGACGCGGCGTTGTAGCCGACGAGGCCGCCCGCCGTCGCGTCATGGCCAGCCCGCACGCTCGCGGACGACGAGGATGCCTTGATGCTCCCGCCTTCATGGTAGCCGACGAGGCCGCCAGCGCGCGCGCCGCGGGCCAGGGCGCTGACGCTGCCCGCGGCCGTCGACGCCGCGATGGCGCCCCGGTTGATACCGACCAGGCCGCCCGTAACGCCGGACGACCCGCTGCTGACCTGTACGTCGGCGTGGCTGTTGCTGATGGTCGCCTCGCCACGATCCGGCGAAAGGAACGTGCGGTTTTCTCCAGCCAGACCGCCGACATACATCGCCTCCTTGCCGCCTTCGACGCGGCCCGAAACGGATGCGCGATCGATCCGTCCGCTCAGGTTGCTGCCGACGAGACCACCGACGATCGCGCGGCCCTCGCCGCTCACCACGACGTCTTTCGCCTTCACGTTCGTGATGTCACCCGTGTTGTAGCCGGCCAATGCGCCGACGCTGACCGGCGAGCCGACTTGCCCGACCAGGCCGCGCGCCGTGATTTTGTCCAGCACGAGGTTGGAGATACGGCCGCCGTTGACCGCAAACAACCCGACGGTCGCGCTACCGGGATTCGAGACCGACAGATTGCCGATGGTATTGCCCAGACCGTCGAACACGCCGCCGAACATCGCACGGTTGCCGCCGAGGCTGCGGAATTGCGCACCCTTGCCGTCGATCGCATTGCCCAGCACGTAACGGCCGTTCATGTTGCCGTCGACACCGCGCAGCCCCGCGAGATCGTGAATCACGCCATACGCTTCGCCATTCGCCGAGAACGACGCGTTGCGACCCGACAGCGTCACCACCGCATCGTCGTTCGTCAGCGTATGGCCGCTGCCCGCGTTCAGCGCCAGGTTCGCGTTTTCGCCCGTCAGCGTCACCTTGTTGCCGACGCGAATCTGTTGCGCCGCGTTCATCGTCACGCCCGCGTTCACGCCGCTCGCCGTCAGCGACTGCTTCAGGTCGACGCTGCCCTTTTTCGACGTCAGCGCCAGCGTGTTGTCGCTCGCCCACGTCACCGCGTCGCCCACCGTCAGGTCGCCCGACGTGTTCGTCAGCGCAACGTTCGTCGTGCCCAGGTTGCGCGACAGCGTCTCCCCGTCGATCGCACCGTCGGCGCTACCGACTATCACGCCTGTCCCACCGTTGCCGGTATTGCCGTTGATCCCGCCTCCGATGACGAGACCGCGCTTGCCGGCCCGTGCAGCCGCACCAACCCCGGCGTTGGCCGCCTCGATCGTCCACAGGCCCGTTTGGCCCGACGCCGCGCGCGTGTCCACCTGCGCGTCGCGCGACACCGCCACCCGCTCGCCGCGCGTCGTTACCGTGCCGCCCGCCGTCGACGCGTCCTGCGCGCTCGCGTCCAGATTCCCGCCAACTTGAACCTCGCCGCCGTCCAGCGTGATCTTCCCGGCGCGGCTGCTCAGCCCCTTCGCCTCGATCGTGCCGCTGTTCTTAACCACCGATCCCAGCAGATCGCCGGCCGCGCGCGCCGTCATCAGCACTTCCCCGCCGTCCGCCTTCAGCAGCCCGCCGTTATGCGCCTGCGCGTCCACCGCCCCGCCTTCAACCTGAAGGTTCAGCAGCCCGTTGCCGTCGAAGTTCACGTTGAATGCATTGCCCGCGCCCAACGCCACGCGCCCCATCTGCGCGCGGATCACGCCCGTGTTCGACACCCGCGCACCCAGCAGCGCCACGCTCCCGCCGTCCGCCGCCGTGATCGTTCCGGCGTTCTCCACCGACTGGCCCGATGTGCCCGCGAACCGGTAGCGGCCCGCCAGGAAATCCGCGTCCGACAGGTTCTGCGTCGACGCCACCAGGCCGCCCACGTTCACCTGCGCGCCCGCGCCGAACATCACGCCGTTCGGGTTCACCAGGAACACCCGCCCGTTCGCGTCCAGCTGACCGTGAATCTGGCTGCCGTTCGCCCCGATCACCCGGTTCAGCGCGATCGACTGGTTCGTCGGCTGCTGGAACGACACCCGCTCGCCGCCGCCCACGCTGAAGTCCTGCCAGTTCGTGATCAGCTTGTCCGTGTGCTGGTTGATCGACATCGTCTTGCCGTCCGCCGACGTCGCGATGTCCGCCTTACCCGACGCAATCTCGCCGCCCGTCGGCAACGCATACGCGCCCGACGCGGCCGCCAGCCCCAACAGCGACACACCCGCCGCAAGCAGGCGCTTGCCGCCGCTCTTCTTGCCGCGACGGCGCGCCGTTTCCCCGACTGCGCACCAGCCACCCTGTGCTTCATTCCACACCAGTGAATAGGCCTTGTTCATTTTGGTATCCTCTTCAATCTGCTTTATAGAACCCACCCTGTCGGACGGACCGATCACGCGCGCTCAGAAATACTGAGCGGCCTGAACCCATACGCTCGGCGCGCGGGTCGGCGAGCCGAACGCCGCGCCGAGCGGCCACGCGGCCGTCAGCGTCACCTGGCGCTTCGCGCCGAACCAGCTCGCGCCGACACCGCCGGCCTGCATGTGCTGCATGTTTCGCCCTTGCGTCCACGGGTACTTGTCGGCCTGCACGCGCCCGGCGTCGACGAACGTGCTGATCTGCCACCCCGGCGCGACCAGATACCGCAACTCCGCGCTGGCCTGCCAGCCCTGGTCGCCGCTGCCGGCGCCGAGCGCATACGCGCGCACGCCGTACGGGCCGCCGAGACTGAATTTCTCCGATTCGTCGAGATTGCGCGACGCGAGCTGCGCGCTGAATTGCGTGTACAACTCGAACCGACGCCCCAGCGCCTGCACTCGCAGCGCGCTCACATTCAGCTTCGTAAAGCTGCCGATCGATTTTTTCAGCGCATCCGCTTCGAACGGATCGTTGCTGCGCAGCCGCCCGACGCCGAACATCACCGAGAACCCGTTGCGGCCGCCGCCCAGCCAGCCGTCCTGACTGTTGCCGCTGACGCCGAAGGTCCACAGGCCGACGTTCTTGTCGCGCCGAATGTCGAATACACCGTAGTCGTCGCGCAGGTTCTTGTTTTCGTACTGGATCTGCGCGGTGACGCTCAGGTTTCGTGCGCGCACGAGCGGCTGGGTCACGTACGCGGTCTGCACGCTCGCGCGGCCGCTGGAATCGAGATCCGAGAATGCTCCGCCGAGCCGGTAGCGCAGCGACGAATACGCAACGCCGACCCGTGTCGACGCGGGCCCGACCGGTAGCTGGTAGCCGGCGCGGTAGTAGCGCTGCAACTCGTTGCTGACGAGCCCGCGCAGGCTCAGGCGATCGCCGAGCCGCAGCGGCGAATTGACGTCGACGCTGCCGCCGACACGGTAGCGCCCGAGCGCTGCGTCGCCGAAGTTGTCGAATTCGAGCGATCCGGACGCGAGCGGCCCTTTGTCGGCGTCGACGACGAGATCGGTGGTGCCGGGCATATCGCCCGGACGCAATGTGCCGCGCGCAGCGACGCCGGCCAGGTCGTCGAGCAGCAACAGGCTGCGCTCGAGACCGGACCCGCGCACGACATCGCCGGGATGCAGCGCCGAGAGCGGCTGGCGCAGCGCGGCACCGAGCACGCGCGAATGATTCTGGATCGTGATTGCGCCGTAGCGCCCTTCGGCGATTTCGATACGCACGACGCCGTCGTCGATGTCCTGGCGAGGCAGATAGGCGCGTGCAAGCACGTAGCCATGGCGGCGATAGTAGGCAGTGATGCGCGCGGCGGCGCGTTGCAGGTCCGCGAAACCCAGCGTGCTGCCGGCAAGATCGGCGACGAGCGGCTGCAACTCGTCGTTGCCGAACACGGTATTGCCGTCGAGCGCGAATGCGCGAACGAGCACGCGAGGCCCCGACTCGGGCGCGCTCTCGGCAGCCTCTTCCGACGGCGCCACCGTCAGCTCGGGCATAGCTTCCGGCGGCAGATCCGGCCGTGGTGCCTCGATATCGCGCATCGCTCGCCCCGCATCCGGCACTTGCGCATGAACCGGCTCGAACAGGCTCGCGGCACCGCCGCAGATCAGCGCCACGCACAATGCGTGGCGAACCCGCGGGACCACACCGACGTCGTGCGACACCGAACGCGAACCGGCCTCGCGCGACCGCGTCGCTTCGACGCTACCGATGTCGGCCCGAAGGCGGTCGACGACTTGCATATGATCTACCCACATGGAATACATTCGGACCTGGCCGACAAGGCACTTGCCGGCTGTGACTCAATCGCCGAATGCTACAGACAGACATTCCGCATGTATTTAGATCACGTACGAAAATTCGTGACGTAATTGTTAATTGCCGGAGCAGCCGCGCGACATGCCCAAATGGCAAAAAACGGCTCCCGCTTTATCGGAAGGATGGAAGCAAGTCGGCCGTCGGCCGGATTCTGGCGCGAGCACGGTTGACCACCTGCAGCGGCACGCCTAAAGTGGCATTCCTTTTTACGCCGCTCACGTAAGAAGGATTCCCATGATCGACTTCTCCACGCTCGCGTTGTTCTCCGGCGCGTGTCTCGCGCTGACGGCCACGCCGGGCCCCGACATGCTGCTGATCGCATCGCGCAGCGTGAGCCAGGGCCGGCGCGCGGGCTTCGCGACGCTCGCCGGCATTCAGGCGGGCACCTACTGTCATGCGCTCGCCGCCGCGCTCGGGCTGTCGCAGCTCTTTCTCGCGGTACCGATCGCATACGACATCGTGCGTTTCGCCGGCGCTGCCTATCTGCTCTATCTGGCGTGGAAGACGTTTCGTTCGGACGCGACCGCGCTATCGCCCGTCGCGTCGCGGTGCCGGCACTCGACCGCCGCGATCTTCCGTCAGGGCCTGACGACGAACCTGCTGAATCCGAAGATGGCGCTGTTCGTGCTCGCGCTGTTCCCGCAGTTCGTGCGGCCCGGGCATGGCTCGATCGCCGTGCAGATTCTCGTGCTCGCGACGGTGCTCAACCTGATCGGGCTCGTCGTGAACGGCGCGGTGATTCTGTCCGCGAGCCGGCTGAGCCAGCGGATCGGCGCGCGCCGCCGTCCGTCGAAACTGCCGCAATACCTGCTCGGCACGGTGTTCGTGGGGCTCGCCGCGCGACTCGCGGTGGCGGGACGGAACTGATCTCGCCACCTCCCGAAGCACACGAGCAGGCCTGATATCCATTCGGATAACTAGTCGAATTCAGGTCACCGGCAAACAATCTGGCTCGCACATCGGCAACGAAGCACCGGAGAAACGTCTGGACGTTTCTCCGGTGCTTCCGTGCATTCGACGAGCCACCCTCATGACAAACACGACGGCGCTCCTTCTTGCAAGGAAATAACAAATTTGTTACCATGCGAACCGTCGCGTATGAAATCCATTTCTTCAGCGAGCAAGTCGAGGCAGGCGTGTTTGCGTTGCCGAAGACGCTGACCGCCAGGTTCTTCGCACTCGCCGACCGTATGGAGCAGTACGGCCCGAATCTGGGCGAACCTCACACCAGGCCGATGGGCGACGGGTTGTATGAAATGCGCTTGAAGGGCCTGGAAGGTATCGCCCGTGTGTTTTACTGTGCGGCCGTCGAACGGCGGATCGTCATGCTTCACTGCTTCGTGAAGAAGACGCAGAAAACGCCGGGGAAAGAACTGGAAACCGCGCGCCGCCGATTGAAGGAGATTCGATATGGCAACCTATAAGGCACTGCGCGAGCGCGCATTGTCCGATCCGAAGGTACGCGCCGAATACGACCGGCTGAACCGCGAGGAATTCGCGCTGCTCGACGCAATGCTGGCCGCCCGGCGAGCCGCCGGTCTTTCGCAGGCCGATGTGGCAGAGCGCATGGGCACGAAGGCGCCTGCCGTCACGCGGCTCGAACGCGCGCTCGCGACAGGCCAGCACTCTCCGTCGATTGAAACACTGCGCAAGTATGCAGCCGCGTGCGGAAAGAAACTCGTGATCTCTTTTGCCTGAGTCACACCGGACGACTGACGGCTCACCTCCGCGCTTCCGCTCTATTCTCTGTCCTCGAACACATCGCAGGCGCAATCGCGCGTATCCGCCACCACGCGCAGTTCCCGACTGCCCATCAAGCTCGCCGGCGTCACCGTGCGGCGCTGCCACGGAATCCGGCCGAAGTACCAGACCTTCCAGAAACCGAGCGGATGATCGGGGTTCCGGTGCAGCAGCATGTCGAAGGTCTCGACGTCGCCGAGCGCGATCCGCGTCGCGTCACGCACCACTTCTCGAACGAAACGCGAACAGAACTGCCGGCGCGACGCGAGATTGAAACCCGTGTCGTAGACCACGCCGACCCGGCGCATCGCCGCGTCGACGAGCCGGCTTCGCTGCGCGGCATCGATCGGCTGCTTCAGCCGTGCGATCACGCATGCGCCGCGATCGGAGCGCGCGAGAAACCGCGACATCGTCGTGACGCGCGACAGCGGAAACGTGCTCTCCGCAACCAGTACCTCGCCGCCGCGCTCCCCGACGACGATCCCGACGTGATTCGTCCACGAGCGCGTTGCGCTGGCCACTTCGAGAAACGGCCGCACCGTCACGCGGATGAACACGATGTCGCCGATCTCCGGCTCGACCGGCAACGACATGTCATGCGGTTCGGGGGAACCGACGGAGAAAAGACGCCGCCGGCCCGCGCCGGGCGAGCGAATCATGAGCGGCCGGCAGCCGGTATCGACAACCATACGAACCTCGCGCGAGTGAACATGGCGCGAGCATGTCAGCAGCAGCCGCGCACCGCATCCGCTGCATGCGCGAGGGTGAGAATCCGCGCCGCCGGGTAGCGAAATTCGATACCGGCGAGACGCGTGGCGCGCGATGCCGAGCGGTCAGCGCGTCGCGCCCAGCGCCACGCGCAACCGTTCCATCAGTTGCGTGTAATGCCGCAGCACGTCGTCCTTGGGCACGACATTCGCGGTCGCGAAGCGATCGGACCACGCCGGCTTCCATTCATACGAGCCGTGCACGCTGCGGTCGCCGTCGGGCGCCTGGATCAGCGAGCGGATCCGCGCGTCGCGGCCCGGGCCCGTGTGCATGTCGAACAGCGCGTGAATGTACGTGTGATACGCGTTGTACACATCTTCGTCGAACAGATAGCGGTAGATGTGAAACGTGCGGTCGAGCTCGCGCTTCGCGCGGATCACGTCGTCCGGCGAGATGTCCTTCCAGTAGCCGATCCACGTATAGAAGCACAGCAGCGCATTGAGCTGAGGCGCGACCGCGTCGTACAGCGCGAGCCGCTTCTCGATCAGCCGCTGGTTGGTCCACTGCACGAGTTCGAGCCGCTTCAGCCGGCGCGCGACGAGCCAGCCGAGACACGCGACCGACAGCGGCGTCAGCACGCCGAGCACGAGCTTGACGATTTCCAGCGAATTCCACGGATTGTTGAATGGCTGCATGGTGACCCGACAAGAAGAAACGCATCCGCGCCGGCGCATGATTCGGTGCGCGCGGCACCTGCCCGATCGCGTCGACATTGACCGTTAGTTGCTTGTGCATCGAACGTCGCACGGCGGTGCGAGCAATACGTTCGATGCGGCGTGACACGCCAGTTTATCCGGCGATTGTCACCGAGCCGTGACCGTTCGTCGACTCGTCGCCGCACGCACGCGCCGCGCTAAGTCGGAAGCGCCGACGTGAGCTTGACCTTCTGCATCGGAATATCGGTCTTCACGCTCAGCACGCCCGGGATGCGCGTCAGGGTTTCCATCTGGAAACGCCGGTAGTCGTCGATGTCGGCCGCGACGACGCGCAGCAGGAAATCGCAGTCGCCGGCCATCAGGTGGCACTCGACGACTTCCGGCATCTGCTGAACGGCATCGGCGAAACGGTTCACGGATTCCGCGTCCTGCCCCTTCAGCCATACGCGCGTGAAGATGGTCAGCCCCTTGCCGACCTTCGCGGGATTCAGCACGGCCACGTATTTCTCGATCACGCCCGCTTCCTCGAGAAGCCGCACGCGCCGCAGGCACGGCGACGGCGACAGCCCGACCTCGTGCGCGAGTTCCACGTTCTGCATGCGGCCGTCGCGCTGGAGCGCGCTGAGGATCCGCCGGTCGATGGCATCCAGTTTCATTTGGCATCCGATTCCAAAAAAATCTCAAATCACGCGTTCAATGCCAAATTCTCCGAAACCCATGGCGACAACGCAACCCGATTCGAGTCAAAAAAGCAGACAATCCCTCCCCCGAAGGAGGAGTCATGAGCAGTAGCGTTTCAACGTCGTCCGGGCTTCGCGACAAGCCCGCCTATGTCGCCGAGATGGGGCGCGGATTGCGCGCGGCGCTGCCCGTCATGCTGGGTTTCGTGCCGTTCGCGCTGGTGCTGGGCGCGCAGGCGGCGCAAAAAGGGTTGAGCCTGTTCGAGGTACCGATGATGACGGGCCTGAACTTCGGCGGCGGGTCCGAATTCGCGGCGATCCATCTGTGGACGTCGCCGCCGCATATCGCGCTGATCGTCGCGATGTCGTTCCTCGTGAACTCGCGGCACATCCTGATGGGCGCCGCGTTCGCGCCGTACATCCGGCGCCTGCCGCGCCGCCGCGCGTTCGCGGCGCTGTTCTTCATGTGCGACGAGAGCTGGGCGATGTCGCTCGCCGATGCGAAGGCGCGCTCGGCCACGCACATCAGCGTCCCCTATTACGCAGGCATCTGCGCGGGGCTCTACCTCACGTGGATCTCGATGACCACGCTCGGCGCGGCGGTCGGCCCGACGATCGGCAACGTCGAGCAGTACGGCTTCGACATGGCGTTCACGGCCGTGTTTCTGGTGCTGCTGCGCGGGATGTGGAAAGGGATGCGCGCGAGCCGCCCGTGGTTCGTGAGCCTCGTCGTCGCGGCGGCCACGCACCTGGCCGTGCCCGGCGCGTGGTACGTCGCGGCCGGCGCGTGCGCGGGACTGATCGCCGCGCTGCGGTGGGAGCCGCGCGATGCCTGAGCTTCCGGATTTCAGCACCGTCGCGACGATTGTGCTGATGGCCTCGACGACCTACCTGTCGCGCATCCTCGGCTACGTGCTGCTGCGCAACCGCACGCTCAGCCCGCGGATGGCATCGGTAATGGAGAACGTGCCCGGCTGCGTGCTGATCTCGGTGATCGCGCCAGCCTTCGTGTCGACGCGCCCGGCCGACCTGCTCGCACTCGCGATCACGCTGCTCGCGGCGACGCGGCTGTCGATCCTGCCGACCGTCATCGTCGGCGTCGTGTCGGCGGGGCTGCTGCGGCACCTGCTCGGATAAGCCGTTCCGACCCGCCGCGCACGCGGCACCTCCACCGACGAACGGGCGCGCGATGCGCCCGTTTTCACGTCCGCGCCGGCGACACGACGATTCTCACGCCGGGATGCTAGCCTTGTGGCTTGCGCCACGCTGCACTTCCCTCTCATCGCCCATCTCCGCGAGGACCGCTCCGATGCAAGAAACCCGCCCGCTTTTCGACCGCGTCCTGCTGACCAACGACGACGGATTCGACGCCCCCGGCCTTGACGTGCTCGAACAGGTCGCCACGCAACTGGCGCGCGAAGTGTGGATCGTCGCGCCGGCCGAAGACCAGAGCGGCACGTCGCATTCGCTGAGCCTGCACGAGCCGCTGCGCGTGCATCGCAAGGGCGAACGCCGCTTCGCGGTGCGCGGCACGCCCGGCGATTGCGTCGCGATCGCGGTCAGCCACCTGATGAAGGACGCGCGGCCCGACGTCGTGCTGTCCGGCGTGAACCGCGGTGCGAATCTCGGCACCGAAACGGTGTTTTCCGGCACGGTCGGCGCCGCGATGACGAGCATGCTGGTCGGCGTGCCGGCCATCGCGCTGAGCCAGGCGTTCGCCGATCGCAACGCGGTGCCGTGGAACACGGCGCTCGCACATGCGCCGGACGTCATTCGCCGGCTCGTCGCCGCCGGCTGGGACAACGACGCGTGCCTCAACGTGAATTTCCCGGCTCGCCCCGCGCAGGACGTGCGCGGGCTGAAGGTGACGAACCAGGGCGCCGGCACGCTACAGGGCGTCGAGATCGTGTCGGGCCGCGACCCGCGCGAGATCGACTATCACTGGCTGAAGCTCGCGCGCGCGCCGCGCGACGACGACGCGGATTCGGAAACGGTCGCGCTGGGCGAAGGGTATGTGGCCGTCACGCCGCTGAAGTTCGAGCGCACGCACGACGGCGCGCTCGCGCGGCTGCGGTCGAATCTCGGCTGATCGGGTTGGCTGGGTTGGCAGCTTCGGCCGGCCGGCCGCTTCGGCGCTTGCGCACGACGCCTGCGCGAGGCGACCGCGTTGCCCGGTCGCGTCGGCGCACAACGTCGCGTACGCGGCCGCCCGCACGGCGTCACGTCAGGTTCAATCCTCCGTCGAGCATGACGATCTCGCCCGTCACGTAATCGGACGCGACGAGCATCGCGACCGTCTGCGCGATGTCGTCCGGCGTCGCCGCGCGACGCATCGGCGCGCGTTCTCGCCAGAGCTGCTGTGCTTCGGTCCAGCCGGCGGTCAGCGGCGTATCGACCAGCCCCGGCGCGACCGCATTGACGCGAATCGCCGGCGCGAGCGTGCGCGCCAGCAGCCGCGTCGTGTGATTGAGCGCGGCCTTCGCCGCCGCATACGGAATCGACGCGCCTTTCGGCCGCACGCCCGCATGCGAGCTGACGTTCACGACGCAACCGGCCCGCCCGCGCGACGCCGCTTCGAGCAGCGCGGGCTGTGCTTCGGCGACGAGCCGGAACGGCGCGATCACGTTGATCTCGTGTATCTCGCGCCACACGTCGGGCGTCGCCGCCGCGAGGTCCTCATGCGGAATCACGCGGCTGATCCCCGCATTGTTGACGAGCACGTCGAGCCGCCCGTGCACGGCGAGCGCGTCGCGGATCAGCCGCACGCGCCCGGCATCGTCGGCGAGATCGGCCTGCACGTAGGCCGCGCCGAGTTCGCGCGCCATCGCGCGTCCGATGTCGGCCGAACGGCGGGAATGCAGGATCACCGCATAGCCGTCCGCCGTCAGACGGCGCGCGATGGCCGCGCCGATCCCCGACGTCGAGCCGGTGACGAGCGCGACGGGCCGATGCAGGCGCGACGCGCGCGGCTCGGCAGCGGCTTCGGTTTCAGGCTCCGTTTCGGAAATCGGGGCATGCATCGGCGGGAGCGGCGCGTCCATATCGGGGAACCCTGTCGGTGGCGTTCCCGCATCATAAGCGCGACGACGCGACCGGGATATCCATCGTCACTTCCTTGAACAGCGGCGTACCGAGGCAAAACACGCCGCCGACCGGGTTCAGCGAACAGATGCCGGGCACGGGCAGCACGTACCACGCGGAAAGCTGGCCGCAATCGTCGCTGCCGGGAATCGGGGAGCCGGTCCGACACGATCGCTCTCGCGTCGATACAGGCCAGCCGCACGAGCCGTGATACCAGCGAAAACGGGGGCAGCGACGATCGTCACAACCGCTTGACCCAGCGATCGCCGGGCGCGGTGACCTGCAGCCTGCATCAGGGCATCGCCGATCGGCTCAGCGCTGCTTCGGCAGATCGACAAAATCCTCGAGCTCGCCGGCCACGTACAGCCGCTTGCCGATTCTCGGGTATTCGCACACGTCGTGTTCGAGGCGCTGCCCGGCGACGATCAGTTCGAGCGGCACGTCACCCGTGTTCTGCAGCGTGTGTGCTTCACCGCCGCGCGCGAAGCCCAGGAAATCGCCGGGCCCGACGTCGTAAGGACGTTCGCCGATCGTGACCGTCCCCGTGCCGGACAGCACGTACACGCATTCTTCCTCGTACAGGTGACGGTGGTATTCGGCCGATTCGTGGCCAGGCATCAGCGTGAGCAGGTGGAAGCCGAACTGCGTGATACCGGTCAGGTCGCTGAGCGGTCTTTTGAAACGAACGGCATTGGGATTCAGCGAATGCACGGCGCGCGTCGGTTCCATCTTCGCGATATCGGCGGCCTTCAGCAATTCCCGGGGAGGGGTGATCGACATGGGGGGCTCTCGTTAGCGTGACTGCATCGGTTGGACGCGCCACCCGGGGCCGGCGAACGGGCAGCCGTCGAACGGGCGACGCGGCGCATGGGCGCGCCCCGGCATTGTCCGACATTTCCGGCCGCGTGGAGACACCGCATCGCATGGCGACGCCGGTTCGCCGCCGCTCCGGCCCCCGCCACCCGTCAGCGCACGGGCGTGCCGCGCAGTTCAGTCAGCAGCGCCACGAGCCGATCGATGTGCGCGTCTTCCGTGCGCCATGACGACACACTGATCCGGAACGCCGGACGCCCCTGCCACACGGTTGCGCCGAACCACACGTCGCCCGAATCCTGCGCGGCCTCGCGGATCGCGACGGTTTCCTCGTCCGTGCCGGCGCGCACCAGCACCTGGTTCAGCACGACGCGGTTCAGCACGTCGTAGCCGGCCGCACGCAGGCCGTCCGCGACACGCGATGCCTGCGCGCAATGCCGCTCGACCATCGTGGCCAGCCCGGCACGGCCGAGCGAGCGCAGCGCGGCCCACACGGGAATGCCACGCGCACGCCGCGAGAATTCGAGGTTCAGGTTCTTCTGCGCGTCCTGCGCGCCGCTCAGGTAGACGGCATCGCTGTTCATCGCGGTCGCGAGCGCGTCCGCGTCGCGGCAGATCACCATCGCGCCGTCGTACGGCGTGTTGAGCCACTTGTGGCCGTCGGTCGTCCAGCTATCCGCGCCGTCGATGCCGTCCGTCAGCGCGCGTTTCGACGACGCGCGTGCCCACAGCCCGAACGCGCCGTCCACATGCACCCATGCGCCGACCGCCTTCGCAGGCGGAATCAACGCCGCGAACGGATCGAATTCGCCGGTGTTCACTTCGCCGGCCTGCAAGCAGAGGATCGTCATGTCGTCGAGCGACGGCAACTGCGCCGGGTCGATGCGACCGTGTGCATCGACCGGCGCGACGACGAGACGCTTCAGCCCGAAGCCGAGCACGCGCAGCGCCTTCTTCACCGTGATGTGCGCAAGCTCGGAGATCACGACCTTCACCTCGGGCGCGCCGATCAGGCCGTCCTCGTCGACGTCCCAGCCCTTGCGTGCAAGCAGCGCGCGCCGCGCGGCCACCAGCGCGACGAGCGTGCACGCCGTCGCGCTCGTGCCGAAACCGACCGCGCTGCCTTCGGGCAACGCAAGCGCGTCGACGACCCAGCGCGCGGCCTGACGCTCGATCGTCGCGGCCACCGGCGAATTCGCGTACGACGACGCGCACTGATCCCACGCGAGCATCAACCGCTCGGCCGCCGCCGCGGCCGGCAGCGCGGCGCCGATCACGAAGCCGAAGTAGTTCGGGCCGTTCGACGCGACGGTCGCGGGCGAGCCCTGATCGTCGAGCAGGCGCAGCACGTCGTCGGCCGGGCGGCCCGTATCGGGCAGCAGCTCGTCGAACGCGGCGAGGCCGGCCAGCGCGGCCGCATCGGGAAACGCGCGCCGTTCGTTCGTCGCTGCCAGGTACGCGTGCGCGCGCCGGTCGGCGTCGGCCAGCAATGCAAGTTCGTCCATATCGGTTGCCTCGGTGGGGATCGGTCGAATCAGAGTTGCGAGAGATCGCGGCCGAGCTGCTGCAGCGCGCCGTCGATCCGCTTGTAATACGTGAACTTGCCGACGCGGGTCGCCTGCACGAGCCCGGCATCCGCGAGGATGCGCATGTGGCGCGTGGTCGTGGCCGGCGCGATGCCGAGCTTCTCGGTGATGTACGTGCAGCACACACCGAGTTCGTCGAAATCGCCGTGCGGCTGCGGCGGGAAATGCTTGCGCGGCTGCTTGAGCCAGCGCATCACGGCCAGACGGCTTTCGTTGGCCAGTGCGCTGATGCGGGTGACGTCGTCCATGGGGTTGGAAGGCTTTGTTTAACGTTTCGTATATTAGCTAAATGACGAAACGTGGGCAATCTGATCGAGGTCCGATTTCAGGCTGTCGCGTCACGTTCGGGATCACGACATCGGCATTCGATGCGATCGCGGCAAAACGGCTGCCGCACCCTCCCGCAGGCAGCGCGAGCAACGCGCCTTTACGCCGCCGCCAGTGCCTGCGCCAGCCGCTCGATCAACGCGCGCACGCGCCGCGGCTGCACGGCGCTGCCCGGATAGACGATCTGCAAATCGACGTCGCCCGGCGAGAACGCGCGCAGAACCTCGACGAGCGAGCCCGACGCCAGATCCCGTTCGACGTCGACCAGCGACTTCAGCGCGACGCCGTGCCCCGCGATGCACCACGCGCGGACGAGCGCGCCGTCATTGGCTACGCGCCGGCCACGCACCATCACACGCTTCAGTTCGCCATCGATGCTGAACGGCCATTCGGCATACAGGTCGGGCCCGAAACGCATCACGATGCAATCGTGCGCGGCGAGATCGTCCGGATGCCGTGGCGTGCCATGCGCGGCGAGATACGCGGGCGACGCGCACACCACGCGCCGCGCACGGCCGAGCGAGCGGCTGCGCAGCGAACTGTCCGCCAGCGTGCCGCGGCGGATCGCGAAATCGAGCCCTTGCCCGACGAGATCGACGTAGCCGTCGCCGAGATGCAGGTCGACCGTGACGCCCGGATGCTCGGCCAGGAACGCGTCGACGACGGGCACGACGCGCTCGCGCCCGAGATCGGCCGGCGCGCTCAGGCGCACGGGCCCGGACAGCGTCTGCGCGCCCACGCGCACGCGGCTTTCGAGTTCATCGGCCTCGGCCAGCAGGCGCCGCGCGCCGACGACGAGCGTGCGGCCCTCGTCGGTCAGGCTGATCGCGCGCGTCGTGCGCGTCAGCAGCGCCGCGCCGTAGTGGCGCTCGAGCGCGGCCAGCCGTTCGGACACCGTGGCCGGCGACAGGCCGACCTCGCGACCGGCCGCGGCCAGTCCGCCCTTTTCCACGATGCGCAGGAACAGCGCGAGGTTATCGAGCAGCATTATTCGCCTTATCCGAAGGATATTTTCGAATTCTGCCCAATTATCTGAAATATCCGCAAGCGATACAGTGTGATTCCGCCGACGGGCGCCCGTCCGGCACGCGCCGGGCTTCGACCATTCAAAGGAAACGCACATGGAATACCGTACGCTCGGCCGCTCCGGCCTCAAGGTTCCCGTCCTGAGCTTCGGTGCCGGCACGTTCGGCGGCACCGGCCCGTTGTTCGGCGCATGGGGCAACACGGGCGTCGACGAAGCGCGCCGCCTGGTCGACATCTGCCTGGAAGCCGGCGTCAACCTGTTCGACACCGCCGACGTGTATTCGGACGGCGAATCCGAACGCGTGCTCGGCGCGGCGCTCAAGGGCCGCCGCGACCGGGTGCTGATTTCGACGAAGACGGGCCTGCCGACCGGCGATGGCGCGAACGACGCGGGCACGTCGCGCGCACGGCTCGTGCGCGCCGTCGACGCCGCATTGGGCCGCCTCGACACCGACTACATCGATCTGCTGCAGTTGCACGCGTTCGACGCGGGCACGCCGGTCGAGGAAGTGATGTCGACGCTGGACGATCTCGTACGCGCGGGCAAGCTGCGCTACATCGGCGTATCGAATTTCGCGGGCTGGCAGATCATGAAATCGCTTGCGGCAGCCGATCGCTACGGGTGGTCGCGTTACGTGGCGAACCAGGTCTACTACTCGCTCGTCGGCCGCGACTACGAGTGGGACCTGATGCCGCTCGGCGCGGACCAGGGCCTCGGCGCGCTCGTGTGGAGCCCGCTCGGCTGGGGCCGGCTCACCGGCAAGATCCGCCGCAACGCGCCGCTGCCCGAAGGCAGTCGCCTGCATGAAACGGCCAGCTACGGGCCACCGGTCGACGACGCACGCCTGTACGACGTGGTCGATGCGCTCGACGCGATCGCGGAGGAAACCGGCAAGACCGTGCCTCAGATCGCGCTGAACTGGCTGCTGCAACGACCGACCGTGTCGTCGGTGATCATCGGCGCGCGCAACGAGGAACAACTGCGCCAGAACCTCGGCGCGGTCGGCTGGTCGCTGACCGCTGCGCAGGTCGCGACGCTCGACACGGCGAGCGCGGTGCAAGCGCCGTATCCGTACTTCCCGTATCGCCGGCAACAGGCGTTCGCGCGACTCAATCCGCCGCTGCGCGGGTAAGGGGTGACGGCGAACCGACGTGGCCATGCCGTGCCATGCTGGCACGCCCGCGTCGCCGAGCCGCACGACCTCGTCAGTCGCACCGACGACCGAACGCCGGTGCGTGATCGCTTGCAAATCCGTGCGTTGCTCCGGAACCGGGTTGATGCGACGGAACGGCGGTTGGCGCTCGCATTGACATATCGGTAAATCTCGATATACTCGCGGCATGGAATTGCTCGAAATATTCAAAGCTCTCTCGAACCGGACACGCCTTGAAATCTTGCAAGGCTTGAAGGATCCCGTGAAAAACTTCCCTCCGCAGGATGAAGGGGACGTTCTCACGGTGGGCGTCTGCGTCAGTAGTATTCAAGAAGGCGTCGGACTGTCACAGTCAACGGTGTCCGATTATCTTGCCACGCTGCAACGAGCAGGCCTGGTCGAAGTCAGGCGCATCGGTCAATGGACCTACTACAAGCGAAACGAAGCAACCATCAGTGCCCTTGCCAAGCACATTGGGAAAGAACTGTAATTTTTTGCCCCGTAATATCGACAATTCCCGATATCCCTTTTTATCGAAGCAAGGATTTCCAATGAAAGCACTCATGCTCAAATCATTTAGCGGCCCGGAATCGTTCGAACTTTGCGAGGTGCCCAAGCCTGTGCCGCACACGGGACAAGTCCTGGTCCGGGTACATGCAACCTCCATCAATCCATTGGATTACCAGGTCCGACGCGGCGACTATTCCGACCTGGTGCAACTGCCGGCCATTACCGGGCACGACGTCTCTGGCGTTGTCGAAGCAGTCGGGCCGGGTGTGACGGACTTCTCTCCAGGAGACGAAGTCTGGTACACCCCGCAAATCTTCGACGGCCCAGGCAGTTATGCCGAATACCATGTTGCTGCCGAAGGGATTATCGGGAAGAAGCCTCCATTGCTGAGCCATCTCGAGGCGGCAAGCCTGGCCCTGGTTGGCGGGACGGCGTGGGAAGCACTGGTCGTGCGTGCGGCGCTGAGAGTGGGGGAAAGCATTCTGGTACACGGCGGCGCGGGAGGCGTCGGCCATGTGGCGATCCAGCTTGCAAAAGCGATGGGCGCAAGGGTATTCACGACCGTGCGCGAAGCAAACGTCGAGTTCGCACGAAGTCTGGGTGCCGATGTGATCATCGACTACGAAAAAGACGATTATGTCGACGCCATCATGCGGGAAACGGATGGCCGCGGAGTCGATGTCGTGTTCGACACCATCGGCGGCAACACCTTGTCGCGCAGCCCCGACGCGCTCGCACAACTTGGCTGCGTTGTCACGATCGTGGATATTGCACAGCCGCAAAACGTCATCCAGGCCTGGGGCAAGAACGCGAGTTATCACTTCGTTTTCACAAGACAAAACCGCGGCAAGCTTGATGAGTTGAGCGCATTGGTTATGCGCGGCCAACTGCGGCCGCACGTTGGCGCTGTCTATTCCCTTGCCGACATTCCGCTCGCCCATGCCCGGCTGGAGAGTCCCAACAACGGTGTTCGAGGAAAAATCGCGATTGCAGTCGGGCCGTCAGCTCGTCTCGAAAGAGTCGCCGGTTCTCAATGAACGTGATCTTTTTCTCACATATCGACCGTAGCGCGCCGATCGGGATTCGCCGTGGCACCAGAAAGCGCCGTCGTCATGGGCCTACCCATCGCGCCGCGAACTTCCTATCGTAGAGACCTGCGACGTGCTGCCCCGATCGGCAACGCGCCCACTCCTCATCGAAAGGTCCGCAAACATGAACGCCAACGACGCCGGCCTGACCGTACGCGCGGTCCGGGAAGACGACTACGACAACTGGCTGCCGCTGTGGGACGGCTACAACCGCTTCTACGGACGCTTCGGCGACACGGCACTGCCACCGGCCATCACGCAGATCACGTGGTCGCGCTTCTTCGACGGCTACGAACCCGTGCATGCTTTCGTCGCGGAGCGCGACGGCAAGCTGGTCGGGCTCGCGCATTTCCTGTATCACCGCAGCACGACGCTCGCCGGGCCGACCTGCTATCTGCAGGATCTGTTCACGCTCGACAGCGAGCGCGGCAAGGGTGTCGGCCGCGCACTGATCGAGGCCGTGTACGACGCCGCGCGCCAGCATCGCGCCGAACGCGTGTACTGGCAGACGCACGAGACGAATCACACGGCGATGCGGCTGTACGACACCGTCGCGGAGAAATCGGGGTTCGTGGTCTACAGGAAGGTGTTGCCGCGCTGAGCACGGCGGGGCGGGTGGTCAACCCAGCGGCCGCGCCTTGATCCACGGAAACGGCGGCACACGCGACCATTGCTTCAATGAGCCAAATGGCGAAACGTGGACAAGCGTCGCCTCCGGAATTGCCCCGCACGATTGAATCCCATGCTCAATCCCGGAAACGGTCGTCTCGGCAGCCTTGGTAGCCCCGGGGCCACAAAATCTTCCTCTTCGCCAGCTCCTGTATCCCCAAGGCCACAATTTAAACATGCCATTTTGTAGCAGAAGGGCTACAATCAGAACCAATCTGGCAATTTTTGATGCCCTGGGGCTACAAATGACAACACTGGCCGATGTTGGAGAAATGCTGAGAGAAGGCCGCCGCGCGGCAGGTCTCTCACAGCAAGAGCTGGCCGAGCGCGCCGGTGTCGCGCGTACGACGCTCGCCCGCATGGAAACGCTTGCGCGAGGCGACATGAGCGTATCTGCGCTCGTTCGCCTCCTTGAAGCAGCCGGTTATGACCTGCGAGCGGTCAAGCGCGGACATGGACGCACGCTGGACGACATACTGACCGAACAACGCACGACGGGAGATTCGTGACATGCGCCTCCCCGTCTACGTCAAAGGCAGACTCGTTGCTCATCTCTATCGCCAGGCGGACGACTATGCGCTGCGTTACACCGCGGACGCTACCTCCGAAGATTTTGCCAGCCTGACCATGCCCGTTCGAGAAGATCCCTGGGTCTGGCCTCGCGACTTGCATCCCTTCTTCCGGCAAAACTTGCCGGAAGGTTTTCTCTTTCAGGTGATTCGCGAAGAGTTCGGCCCCTATCTCGATGGAACGGACCTTTCGCTTCTGGCCGTCATCGGCAGCGCCGGCATCGGCCGGGTAACCGTCGCCCCAGAAGATGGCGCGCCAGGCGGTGAACTCGACCCGCTCGACCTGAAGAGCCTGCTGCACGAGGACATCACAACCGCCCGCTTTGCGGAACTTGTACGGTACTACGCTCGCGCGGCAATTTCAGGTGCCGTGCCCAAATTCCTTGCGCCTGAACTCTCGCCGGCCCAGGCACAGGTAGGCAAGCAAACACTCCGCACGAGCCGACACATCATCAAGGGATCCGACGAGCAAACACCCTATCTTGGTTTCAACGAGCACTACTCGATGCAGGTGCTGGCAAAACTCGGCGTCGCCAGAGTAGCAAAGACCGCAATGTCGGACGATGGCCGCGTGCTCGTCGTTGACCGGTTCGACGTCGACGAGCAAGGCAAACCGACGTTTGGCCTGGAAGACGCTTGCAGCCTGCTTGGCCTTCCTCCTCATGAGAAATACCGCCCGTCGACCGAACAGGTCCTCAACGCAACGAAGCCCTATATCAGCGCCGCCAATTGGAGACGAGAGGCCCAGCAACTCGGCTGGCAGCTCATCGCCAACTATGTTGTGCGCAACGCGGACTGCCACGCCAAGAACATCGCTCTCCTCTACTCGAACATCGATGACGTCGTCTACACGCCAGCCTACGACATTGTCACCACTGAGGCCTATCCGCGCTTTGCGAACAATCCCCCCGGCCTGAGCGTCGAAGGTCGCAAAACGTGGGCACCTGGCAAGACGCTGGAACGCTTTTTCAACACGCGTCTCGGTATTCCGCCGAAGCAATATCGCGAAATGGTCGAAGCACTGTGCGACTCCGCCGTATCAACAGGAAAAGACATCGTCGAAGCGGCTAAAAATGAAACGCGGTGGCACTGGATCGCGAAGCAAATGCTGCACGCATGGAACGAAGGCATGGGGTCGCTCCGCAGCGCCAAGCCACAAATGGCGCTCAAAGCACTCACGCCGGTCATCGAGGCCGCCGGGTTCTCAGACGCGGACCGGGCTGATAACGCGAGAGAGGTGATTGGCCGCTCGGAATTGCTGGCAAATCACGGCAAGGAAAACTGATGCCCGCGCAGATTCAGCCGACGGGAACAAGTCCGGCCTCCTGCGCCTGCCTCGCCCCACCGGCCGCGCCTTGATCCACGGAAACAGCGGTACGTGCGCCCACTGCTTCAACCGATCCGTATCGGCCATGGTCCGGCGGCGGTTCGCATGACCGGGTTGCGCCACATCCGGCGCTTTCCGTTTCCGGCGGCGAAGTTCTACAGTTACAGAAAACAACCCGCGCCGCCGGGCATCGTCCCGTTCGACGATACGCATCCAATTCCGAGGAAAGCCCATGCCGAGTATCGTCGCTGCTCCCGCCAATCTCCCCCCGAGCCCCGTCGCGGCGGAAACGCGCATGGTTCACGACGTCGCCACGCTGAAGCCGTCCGACTACCGTTCGGCCGATGGTTCATCGTGGGTCATCTCCACCATCACGCCGGCCGCGGACAGCGGCGCGAACGTGACCGGCGCGACGTATTTCGACACCGCGAAAGGCCGGACCGTCCCGGTGCCCGACGCGCGCCGCCGTTATGCGAATCGCGGCACGTGGCAGGTCGTCGCGAGTTCGAGCCCGTCGGTGCCCGCAACCGGCCGCTACGACTGGCTGACGCTCGCGTGGCTGCCGATCAATCGGCGGCCGCTGCCGCAAACGCCCGAGCATCTGTATTCGCCGTTCATTCGCGGCGGCACGATCGTTTATCGATGGAATCCGGCGGCAGAAGGCGGCGAGCAGTTCGGTAACGTGAGGATGATCTTTCCGGAATGGACGCAGCAGGTGGCGGATGCGTTGCGATCCGCGCCGCCGTCGTTGCCGGACGGCGCGTCGGCCACGTCGGCTGCGCTCGATCGCCTGAAATCAGACAGGAATCCGATGACCGCTGTGCTCGACTTCGGCGACGCGCTGCGTGCAGAGCCGGTGGAACGGATCGTCGCGCGGCTGCCCGCCTTGCTGCAGGTGAACGACCTGCATGAACTGTCGGCCATCGTGTTCCTGTGCCTGTCCGGGTCGCGCGCCGAAGACCGGCCGCGCTTCGTCGAAACGATCGACGCGGCGATCGCGGGCACCGACGACGGCGCACGCCTGCTCGCGATCGCGTATGGCGCGTTCGCGGCGGGAAGGTCCCGGCCTTATCCGTTCAATGACGCCGCGCAGACGGCCCGCATCAACGACGTGTTCGGCGCGCTGAAGCGACGCACGTCGGCGCTCGCAGTGCCGATTGCGGAAGGTTCGCCGTGGTACGAATTCTTCACGGCCTACAGGCTCGGCGGCGCGGCATCCGGCAACGGCCAGTGACCGCACGTAAGTGATCGGCGCCGCGGCAGCGGATGCCTGATTACCGCGCCTGCATCATCGCTTCTCTTCGTTCGGATTCGGGTAGAACGAAACCGGATCGCCGCGCAGCGTGCTCATATCCTCGATCCGCGAAAAAAAGTCCGTGGCGAATAAATGCCGGGGTGTTTTCTATCCATTCGACCATTTGAATCAGATCCCCCCGTGATAAATTTCCGCCCGGCCACAGAGCCATCTCTAATAACCTTAATCCATAGACCAAATCATGAAATCTGTTATCCGTCATGCCGCTCTGGCACTGGTGACGATCGGCTTCCTGTCGGGCTGCGCAAGCAGCGTGACACGCGACGCAGGTAATCAGGCGGAGGCCTCCGCGACTGCGTCGACGTCCAAATTCGGCACCAAGCCGGTTATCGTGAAAGTTACGCTGGACGCGGCTGCCCAGGAAGCGTTGAAAGACAATCTGAAGTTCAGCCCCAAGAAACTGCAGGAGCAAATCGAAAACGCGCTGTACGCACGCAAGCTTCTGGCAAAGGCCGATTCAACCGATGCGATGCAGCTGAACGTTGAGGTGACCGGCATTCGGGTGCGCTCGAGTTTCTCCGCGGTCATGTTCGGCTTCATGGCGGGCAGCGATTATGTCGACGGCACCGTGACGCTCGTCGGCACCGACAATCGTCAGCTCGACCGCTTCAAGGTGTCGGCATCGTATGCACTCGGCGGCATCGCCGGTATGGACGGGACGCGCATGGACTGGCTGTACGAGAATTTCACCGAGAAGACGCTGTCGACGCTCGACCCGTCGGCCGGCGCGCAACAAGCGGACGCGGCTCACGAGAAGAAACTGTAATGTCCGACGCCCGATGGACCGCGGATTCGCGGCCCGTCGGGCGGCAGCCGCCGCGCTCACCCAACGGCTACGATGCGGGTTGCGACCACAACGATCTTCATCGAGCAGAGTCTCCTTTGAGCATGCCCCTTGGCAACAGGCACGCGTCGCGGCTTCGAATGCCGCATTCCGATCGGACATCCGCTCGTCCGTGTCTTCGTTGTATCGACGATCGGTGTCGTACGCAAGGCGGCAAAAAAGCGGCTGCCCTGAAGCAGCCGTAAAGGAGAGGTCTACCGTGTTCAGACGGAGACGCCGGCCGGCCACCACGCCGTCCGGTAGATCCATTGTTGACGAGCGCTCCGCATCCGGGAATCAGTCTGGTCTGATTTTCGGGCGCAAGAAGACCCACCGGCAATTCAGACAGGTCCGATAGGATTGGCGTCGGGCGGCACGTAAACTCCGACCCGTGAACCTCTCGACCGCCCCCCTCGTCCATACGATGCGCGACGCGATCCGTCGCCCCAGCTTTCTCCGCGGCCTCGACATCGCGGTGCTCGCGCTGATCGTCGCGAGCATCTTCGTCGTGATGATCGACAGCGTGCAGGAACTGCACGCGCAGTACGGGAACGCGCTGTACGCGGCCGAATGGGCGTTCACGCTGCTGTTCACCGCCGAATACGCGGTGCGGCTGTTCACCGCGCGCAAGCCCGCCGCCTATGCGCGCAGCTTCTTCGGCATCGTCGATCTCGTGTCGATCCTGCCGACCTATCTCGCGTTTTTCTTCCCCGGCCTGCATGCGCTGATCGACGTGCGCCTGCTGCGGCTGCTGCGCGTGTTCCGCATACTCGGGCTCGCGATCTATCTCGAGGAAGGCCAGATGCTGATCCGCGCGCTCTCGCGTGCGCGGCGCAAGATCTTCGTGTTCATCGGCGGGATGTTCGTGATCGTCGTGATCCTCGGCACGGTGATTTTTCTCGTCGAAGGCCCCGAGAACGGCATCACGAGCATTCCGGTCGGCGTGTACTGGGCCGCCGTGACGATGAGCACGACCGGTTACGGCGACCTGACGCCGCACACGCCGCTCGGCCGGCTGATCACGTCGTGCGCGATCCTGCTCGGTTACGGCATCATCGCGTTCCCGACCGGTATCATGGGCGCGGAGCTCGTCGCGTCCGCGCTCGAACGCGGACGGGCGCAGCAAGCATCGTCCGGCGATGCCAGTGCGGCAGTCTGTCCACATTGCGGCGCATGCGCATCGAAGCAACGCGACGATGCGATCGCCACGGCAACACATCGCGTGCCTGGCCGCCAATCATCAACGCATTCCTCATTCGATTAATAACAATGAACGCTTTCTCATGCTGAGCATCGGCCCCTTTTCCGTAAGGGTCGTGGCCGTAGCCATCGCCGCCCTGATCGCGTGGCTCGTCGCGCGCTTCGCGCAGCGCACTCGACAGGACGGTCAGCACAAAACTTCCGCGAGCCTGCTGCTCGACGCGCTGCTGATCGGGCTGATCGCCGCTCGCGTCGGCTATATCGCGCGCTGGTGGCCCGACTACTTCGCTTCACCGAAATCCATCGTCGCGCTCGGCGACGGCGGCTTTACCTGGTGGATCGGCTTGCCGGTCGCGCTCGCCTATATCGGCTGGCGGTCGCGCCGCCTGCCGGGGCTGGCGCGCCCCGCGCTCGCCGGCATCGCCGCCGGCATGCTGGCTTGGGGTGCGGCGCAGGGTCTGCTGGCGACGTTCGACCGCACGGCGGCGCCGCTGTCCGCGCTGCGTGTGGAGACGCTCGATGCGACGCCCGTCGCACCGAACCGCTACGCGGGCAAACCCGTCGTCGTGAACCTGTGGGCGACCTGGTGCCCGCCGTGCCAGCGCGAAATGCCGATCCTCGCGCAGGCGCAGCGGGATTACCCGGGCGTCAGTTTCCTGATGATCAATCAAGGCGAGGATGTGCAGACCGTGCGCGCGTTTCTTGAACGCAAAGGGCTGCGCTTCGACCACGTGCTGCTCGACCGCTCGCTCGGCGCGATGCGGACCTACGGTTCGCGCGGGCTGCCGACGACGCTGTTCTTCGATGAAAAAGGCAAACTCGTCGAGTCGCACATGGGCGAGATCACCGCCGCAAGGCTCAAGGACACGGTGAATACGCGCTTCGGTCGCTGAGATGGAACAGGCCCGCGTGGCGCGGATGACAACGACCATCCGCAAGGCACGGACAACATGCTTCTAGACCTCGGTTTCGATGACGCAGTTGCGTTGTCGGCCAAGGCTTCGCTCGCGCTCAAGCTCAACCAGCTGATCGACAAGCACGGCCTGAGCCAGGCCGAGACAGCAGCGATCACGGGTATGACGCAGCCGAAGGTGTCCCGGGTGCGCCGCTACAAGCTCCAGAAAATTTCGCTGGGCCAGGTGATGGAAGCGCTGGTGTCGCTGGGACAGCACGTTGAAATCGCGGTGCGGCCGGCACGGCGTGCGCACCCGGCAGGCGTTGGGGTTGCGAAGTAAAACGGGAGCCGTCCGTGACGGACAGCGGCTCGGCCTCGACAGCGCGTGCTCAGCTAAATCACCTTCAGCATGACGCTCGCGGATGCCGGGCACACACCTGCGAACTGACCGGACGAGAGCAGTGGCCCAGGCACGTCGCTGAGCGCAATTCGCACAAAACCCTGCCGGGCGAAATAGCCCTCCGCCGTGGTCGTGCGCAATGCGACCGCCTCGATCGCGCGACTGCGGCATTCCGCCAGCAAGTGCGCAACGATCGCCTTTCCCAATGTGCCGCCGCGAGCTCGCTCAGCGACCGCGATCGAACGGATCAACGCGAAGTTGCCGTGGTATTCGATACCGCCGCATCCAATGAGGGTCCCGGCATCAACGGCCACAGTGAAATTCGGCAGGTGATCCGCCACGCCGGCAACAGGCAAGTCCGAAGCGCGAAGCAGGGCCTCTATCGAGACCAGATCGGATGCCGCCGCAGCACGTAGTTGCATGGTGTCGATCCTCGAAGGGGGGAGCCATTTCAGGCGGCAGCAATTCGCGAGCGCGCAGGGCCTCGATCGGGACGGAAGTGGCCGACGATTCGCTGCGGATCGTCATGCCCCTCGGCACCATGGCGCGTCAGATACTGCGCTGATTGACGCGCTTCGCCAGTTCCTCCGCGCTTTCCTTCCGCTCGCTATACCGATCGACCAAATACGGGCCGATATCCCGCGTCAGCAGCGTGAACTTGACCAGTTCCTCCAGCACATCCACCACGCGATCGAAATAAGCCGACGGCTTCATCCGCCCTGCCTCGTCGAATTCCGCGAATGCCTTCGCCACCGACGACTGGTTCGGGATGGTCAGCATGCGCATCCAGCGTCCGAGCACGCGCATCTGGTTCACCGCATTGAACGATTGCGAGCCGCCGCTGACCTGCATGACGGCGAGCGTCTTGCCCTGGGTCGGGCGAACGGCACCCATCGACAGCGGAATCCAGTCGATTTGCGCTTTCATGATGCCGGTCATCGCGCCGTGCCGTTCCGGCGAGCACCACACCATGCCTTCCGACCACTGCACCAGTTCGCGCAACTCGACGACCTTCGGATGACTCTCGGGCGCATCGTCGGGCAGCGGCAGGCCGCTCGGATTGAACACGCGTACCTCGGCGCCCATTGCCGCGAGCAAACGCGCGGCTTCCTCGATCAGCAGGCGGCTGAACGAACGCTCGCGCAGCGAGCCGTACAAAAGCAGGAACCGGGGCGGATGCGTCGACGGCACCGCCGGCCGCAACTGGCCGGCATCCGGCACGCGGAACGATTCGACGTCGAGTTGCGGCAGGTCATCCAGACGGTCAGACATGCGTACCCTCCGCGTAATTGCAGTGAATCGTGACGTAGTTCATGCAGATGGATTCTCCCGTTTGCTCAAGCACGTTCGTACCAGCCCTTCGACCGGTTGACTATGCGCACCACCAGCAACATGACCGGCACTTCGATCAGCACGCCGACGACGGTGGCCAGCGCCGCGCCGGAATGAAAACCGAACAGGCTGATCGCAGCCGCGACTGCCAGCTCGAAGAAATTGGACGCGCCGATCAGCGCCGACGGACACGCGATGTTGTGCTTCTCGCCCACGGCGCGATTGAGCCAGTAAGCGAGCGCCGAGTTGAAAAACACCTGGATCAGGATCGGCACCGCGAGCAACGCGATCACCAGCGGCTGCTTCAGGATCGCTTCGCCCTGGAACGCGAACAGCAGCACGAGCGTGGCCAGCAATGCGGCGATCGACCACGGGCCGATCTTGGCCATCGCGGCATCGAACGCCGCCTGCCCGTTCGCGAGCAGCCGCTTGCGCCAAAGCTGCGCGAGGATCACCGGGATCACGATATAGAGCACGACCGACGTGAGCAGCGTCGCCCACGGCACGGATATCGCCGACATCCCCAGCAGCAGGCCGACCAGCGGCGCAAAGGCAATCACCATGATGCTGTCGTTCAGCGCGACCTGCGACAGCGTGAACAGCGGATCGCCGCCCGTCAGCCGGCTCCATACAAAGACCATCGCCGTGCACGGCGCGGCGGCCAGCAAGATCAGGCCCGCGATGTAGCTGTCGAGCTGATCGGCCGGCAGCATCGGCGCGAACAGATGCCGGATGAACAGCCAGCCGAGGAACGCCATCGAGAACGGCTTGACGAGCCAGTTCACGACGAGCGTGACACCGATGCCCTTCACGTGCTGACGCACTTCATGCAGCGCGCCGAAGTCGACCTTGACGAGCATCGGGATGATCATCACCCAGATCAGCAATCCGACCGGCAGATTGACCTGCGCGTATTCCATCCGGCCGATCTGCTGGAACAGGCCGGGCAGCGCCTGGCCGAGCGCGATGCCGGCGACGATGCACAGCGCGACCCAGACGGTCAGATAGCGTTCGAAGAAGTTGATGGAAGGCTTGGCGACAGCTTGTTCCGGCGGAGCGGCGTTGGACGTGTTCATTGGACGGGTATCGGCCTCGAAGTCGCTGCGGCCGGTGAATTCGGCCGGCCGCCATGCGAACGGTCAGCTCCGGGAAATTTCGGTCAGCGCCGCCTGGAGCTCGGCGTTGCTCATGCGATCGAGCGGCAGCGCCAGCAATTGCAGCATCCGATAGCCGATCGCCTGCCGCGTGAGTTCGAACGCGAGCCGCTTGCCTTCGTCGCCGCCCACCGCGTTCGACGGATCGGCATAACCCCAATGCACTTTGACGGGGCCGCCGGGCCAGTACGGGCACGCCTCCGCGGCCGCGCTGTCGCATACCGTGATGACGACGCGCATTTCAGGCGCGCCGTCGCCCGTGAATTCGTCCCAGCTCTTGCTGCGGTAGCCGCTTACGTCGACACCGGCGTTCGTCAGCGCTTCCAGCGCGAACGGATTGAGCCGGCCGCTCGGCGCACTGCCGGCGCTGTACGCGCGCACGTCCTTGCCGAGCTTCGCGGCCCAATGATTGAGCATGCCTTCCGCGAGCACGCTGCGCGCGGAGTTGTGGGTACAGAGGATCAGGACGTTCGTGGTCATGGGCGAGGTATGCGAAGGCGCTTCAGCAAGGTTGCGGGCCGGACGTCGAACACGCGGACACCGGCGAGCACGGATTGCCGCCGCAGCAGTTCTCCGTGAGATAGGCCAGCAAGCCGTTCATCGTCGCGAAGTTCGCGCCATAGATGACGAAGCGGCCTTCCTGCCGGCTCGTGACGAGCGCTGCATGGGCCAACTCCTTCAGATGAAAGGACAACGATGAAGGCGGTACATTCAGCAGCGTGGCGATCTGCCCGGCCGGCAGACCTTGCGGTCCCGCCTGCACGAGCGTGCGAAAGACGGCGAGCCGGGATTCGTGTGCGAGTGCCGAGAGCGCGGCGATGGTCTGGTTCGTTTCCATTATTCGATAATAATCGAAATATCGAATTCCGAGAAGCCACCTCGAGATGAAGCGGCGGCCAACGAACGGGGACAAACAAAACGACTGCACCAGCGGGCGAACCCTTCACCCGACGACAGCCCGGCCTTCAACTACGCGCCGCGCGCTTCCCGATGCACGTCCCGATGCGCTCCCCGGGCCGTCAGCATCGGCTTCGACGCACGGCTCACGGTTGCGAGAACACCATCACGCGCCCCGACACGCGCTGCAGCTTGAGCCAGCCCATATCGGCCGTGAAGCGCAATTGCTGCAGCGGGAAGTCGAACGACGCCTTCTCGGCCGCGCTCACGACCGACTTGGCGATCCAGCGGATCAGCGCCTTCCCTTCCTCGGTCGTCACGCTGCCGTTCTGGATGCCGCCGTAGAAGTAGCGATTCCCGGCGTTGACCTCGTTCTGCAACTGCATCCAGTGACCCGGCAAGCCCGGCAGCGTCCGGAACAGGTCGGCCACCCGCTTGGTCGTCAGGCCGCGCGCCCACAGCGCACCGTTTACGTCCGGCCGAACCAGGTTGTGGCGATCCGCTTCCTGGGCCTGCCCCTTGATGTCGCCCCGCAGGGCATCGAGCTTCGACATGACGCATTCCTCATGGTGATGGGCGCGGGAAAATGGCCCCGCGCGCGCCGCTAGCACGATACGCCCGTTGCGTGGAGTCATCTCCTGTCAGGTTTGTCAGGCCGCGCCGCCGGCGCGGCCGTCACCATCCCGCTTACGCGACGGCCTTCGCCGCCGCCTGCGCGCCAAAGAACGTCGCCTGCGCCGCTTCGTCCGCCCGCGCATACGCGCGGTTGACGCCACTGATCACCGCGCGGATCGACGCGGTCGTCAGGTTCGCGTCGATGCCTACACCGAACGCGCTGCCGCGCACGCCCGAACCGGCCAGTTCCGCGATCGCGATCGCCTTCGCATCGGCGCCCTGCGACAGCGCGCGTTCCTCATAGTGCTGGATTCGCAGCGGCGTGCGCAACGCATGCATCAGCGCGTCGAGCGGACCGTTGCCTTCACCGCGCAGCACGCGGCGCTCGCCGTGCACGTCGGCGGTCAGCACGATCGTCTCGCGGCCGTCGCGCTCCGACAGTTCATGGCCGACATAGCGCAGCGGCGCGTCGCCCTCCACGTATTCCTGCTGGAACAGCGACCAGATCTGCGCACTCGTCACCTCGTGCCCGCTGTCGTCGGTCAGGCGCTGCACGGCCGCGCTGAAGTCGACCTGCAGGCGACGCGGCAGCGCGATGCCATAACCCTGCTCGAGCAGGTACGCGACGCCGCCCTTGCCCGACTGGCTGTTCACGCGAATGATCGAATCGTACGTGCGGCCGAGGTCGCTCGGATCGATCGGCAGATACGGCATTTCCCACACGGCGTCGGCGCGCTGCACCGCGAAGCCCTTCTTGATCGCATCCTGATGCGAGCCGGAGAACGCGGTGAACACGAGGTCGCCGACGTACGGATGACGCGGATGGATCGGCAACTGCGTGCATTCCTCGGCGGTGCGCGCGACTTCGTTGATCTGCGAGAAATCGAGGCCCGGATCGACACCCTGCGTGTACAGGTTCAGCGCGAGCGTCACGAGATCGACGTTGCCGGTACGCTCGCCGTTGCCGAACAGGCAGCCCTCGATCCGGTCGGCACCGGCCATCACCGCGAGCTCGGCCGCCGCGACCGCGGTGCCGCGGTCGTTGTGCGGATGCACGGACAGGATCAGCGCATCGCGACGCGCGAGGTTGCGGTGCATCCATTCGATCTGGTCCGCATAGAAGTTCGGCGTGCCGACCTCGACGGTCGCCGGCAGGTTCACGATCGCCTTGTGCTCGGGCGTCGGCTGCCACACGTCGAACACGGCGTCGCAGACTTCCTTCGCGAAGTCGAGCTCGGTCGCCGTAAACGTTTCCGGGCTGTACTGCAGCGTGAACTGCGTGTCGGTCGCCGCATCGGCGCAGCGCTTGATCGTGCGCGCCGCATTCACCGCGAGCTGCTTCACGCCGTCGCGGTCGAGGCCGAACACGATCTTGCGGAATTCCGGCGCGGTCGCGTTGTACAGGTGCACGATCGCGCGCTTCGCGCCGCGCAGCGATCCGAAGGTGCGCTCGATCAGATCGTCGCGCGCCTGCGTCAGCACCTCGATCGTCACGTCGTCGGGAATGTGGCCGCCTTCGATCAGTTCGCGCACGAAGTTGAAGTCGGTCTCGGACGCCGACGGGAACGCCACCTCGATCTCCTTGAAACCGATCGCGACGAGCGTCTTGAACATCCGCATCTTGCGCGCCGCATCCATCGGCTCGAACAGCGCCTGGTTGCCGTCGCGCAGGTCGGTGCTCATCCAGATCGGCGCGTGCGTGATGGTGCGCGACGGCCACGTCCGGTTCGGCAGATTGACGGGCGTGAACGGCCGGTATTTCGTTGCAGGGTTCTTCAGCATCATGATGTTCGGTCCTCGGTCGGTTTGTCGGGAAACCGCGGCGCGGCGGCCTTCAGCAGCGGAGGCCGGCTGCGCACGCAGCGATCAAAGCGGTAAAAAAGCGGCAAAGCGGTACGGCGAACGACGGCCTTGACGGTTGGGCGACCGGGACGGAGCGGAGCGATACGGAGAAAAGACGAACTCAGGCGCCGGTCGACAACCGGGGCCAGGTCGGTGATACGGGGGAAATCTGGCGCTTCAGGAAAGAAGCAGATGGAAAGCGCGCAGCCGCAGACCCAGCCCGGAACAACGGGCTAGTAGTCGTAGCGAGAAGAGGGGCTGGGCGGCTTGCATGGCCGGAATCAGATCACAACGCGGAGGGGGCTGTCAACGGGGAGCGCGTGCATCGCATGGCCGCGCCGCCTGCAAAATCAGTCCCGTCCGATAGGCGGCGGCGGCGCCCGTCGCTATGCTTCACGGGTGCGGCGCCGGTGAGGTCCTATTCATGTTCGGAGTGAGTCGGTCCATCCTCTTCGCCGGTCGCCGCGCACCCTTCTCTTGCGATCGGGCTTCGGCGTGGGCGTTCGGTGGTGGCCGGTGGGCGCGGCCACGACAGAGATGCTGATGTTGAAACGAACGCTGCCAGATGCGAACACCGAGCGCTCGCCCCGAAGCCCGATTGCACCGCAGCCGATCCGCCTATACCGCGCACTATTCAGAAAAACGACACGCGCGCCGATATAGTTTCCGGAATATATAAAAACACCATCGATTAAACATATTTCATTAAATCGATTCACTTTGGTTTTCGATTTGCTGAACAATTACCATTCTCATCTGAATATTTTTTTATTTATTTTTCGACATGCTTGTCGAACCGCGTTTCAAACGGCAAACGTTTGCGAGACGCGGGGAGACGCCTTACCACTGTTCTTCAGGAGGAAAGCATGGCCGATTCTCAAACGTCATCCAATCGCGCCGGCGAATTTTCGATTCCGCCGAATACCGATTTTCGCGCGATTTTCTTCGCGAATGCCGCCGAACAACAGCACATCAAGTTGTTTATCGGCGACAGCAAGGAACCCGCCGCGTATCACAAGCTGACCACGCGCGACGGCCCGCGCGAAAACACGCTGAATTCCGGCAACGGCAAGATCCGCTTCGAGGTGTCGGTAAACGGCAAGCCGTCGGCCACCGACGCACGCCTCGCACCGATCAACGGCAAGAAGTCGGACGGGTCGCCGTTCACGGTCAACTTCGGGATCGTCGTGTCGGAAGACGGCCACGACAGCGACTACAACGACGGCATCGTCGTGCTGCAGTGGCCGATCGGCTGATGGGCTAAACGCCGATCGACCGATGACCGCCGGGCCACCGACTGCCCGGCAGCCCGGCGGTTGTGCATCGAAAACGCGAAGCAACTCAATCCAAACCCGTTTCGCCTTCAGGAGACCGCCATGCCCATCATTTCGGCATCGATCAACAGCGCGCCCGTCGTCACGTCCGAGACTTACGTCGACATCCCCGGCCTCTATCTCGACCTCGCGAAAGAAAACATTCGCGACGGCAAGCTGCTGGTCACGCTCAACGTGCCGACGCCGTACGCCACCGGCAACAATTTCCCCGGCATCTACTTCGTCATTACGACCAACAAGGGGATCGTCGCGGACGGCGCCTTCTCGTACTTCTCCAAAGTGCCGGAGAATCCCAGCCGCATACCGTTCACGCTCGTCGTCGCCATCGACGTCGCCAACGGCCACACGTTCGTGAAAGGCCAGTGGAAAAGCGTGCGCGGCAGCGCAATGCATATCGATTCGTTCGCGAGCCTTTCCGCGATCGGTGAAACGGCCACGCAATCGTCGTCGCAATCCGGCGGGAATCAGGGCGCCGAAACCGGCGGCGGCAGCGGCACCGGCGGCGCCGGCAACATCGGCGGCGGCGGCGAACGCGACGGCACGTTCAATCTCCCGGCCAACATCAAGTTCGGCGTCACCGCGCTCACCAACGCGTCGAACGACCAGACGATCGACATCTACATCGACGACAACCCGAAACCGGCCGCCACGTTCAAGGGCGCGGGCGTGCAGGACCAGAACCTCGGCACGAAGGTGCTCGACTCCGGCAAGGGCCGCGTGCGCGTGATCGTGACGGTGAACGGCAAGCCGTCGCGGCTCGGCTCGCGACAGGTCGACATCTTCAAGAAGTCGTTCTTCGGGATCGTCGGGTCGGAAGACGGCGCGGACGACGACTACAACGACGGCATCGTGTTCCTGAACTGGCCGCTGGGCTGATCGACAGACATCGATAACAGGGACGCACGGCGCGGCATGGATTGCGCGCCGCTTTCGGTATCGCAATGGCGACAGGGCCAACCACGCATTGCGATTCATTCGGGCAGCCGCGACTGCCCACGCTTTGCTCCGCGCGCGACACGGCGAAACCGATTCGTCGGCCGCGCGACGCGAGACCTTCCATTACGACGAGGACGACATGCCACAACCCTTTACCCATGACGATCTGTACGCGCTGCTGCAACTCGCCGGCAACGACGCGACCGCCGTGCAGGCTGGCGGCGACCAGGCCGTGCTCGACCGGATGCGTCAGTTCATGACCGCGCAGCTCGTCGAGAAGCTGCCGCAATTCGATGTGTTCGTCGACCTCTCCACCGTGCCGTACAGCTTCGACATCAGCAGCTGGCAGAACAAGGTCAAGACCGATGCAACGGGGCAGGTGGTCGCCTGCACGGTGACGTGGGCCGGCGCACCCGGTGTGCTGCCCGGCGCCGCCGCGAAGTTCGGCATCGGCGCCGTGGTCACGTACTTCGCGAAAGCGACTGCGCAACCGCAACCCGCTCAGCCCGACCCCGCGACGAATGCCGGCGGCGAACGCGACGGCATCTTCAACCTGCCGCCGAACATCGCGTTCGGCGTGACGGCGCTCGTCAACTCGTCCGCACAGCAGACGATCGAGGTGTTCGTCGACGACAACCCGAAACCGGCCGCCACGTTCCAGGGCGCCGGCACGCAGGACGCGAACCTGAACACGCAAGTGCTGAATTCGGGCAAGGGGAAGGTGCGCGTGGTCGTGACGGCGAACGGCAAGCCGTCGAAGATCGGCTCGCGGCAGGTCGACATCTTCAAGAAGACCTACTTCGGGCTGGTCGGATCGGAGGACGGTACGGACGGCGACTATAACGACGGGATTGCGATCCTGAACTGGCCGCTCGGTTAAGCAGCAGAATCCTGCCGACCATCGCCACGCCGCCCGGCGTGGCGATTTGCTTGAGCGCGCCCGCCAGGCCAAGCCGCGTGTCGCAAGAACGATCAAATGCTCCCGCCACCGATACCATATAGTCCGCCCGACACCTTCATTGGCACACCATGAACCCGGTTGGAAAAGCACTCTGGTTTATCGAAACCGAACTGGACAGGGAACTGACACTCGACAGGATTTCCGCCGATTGCGACATGACGCGCTTCGGTTTTTCGCGCCTCTTCTCGATGAATACCGGCTGGCCGGTGATGCGCTATGTCCGGTCGAGGCGGCTGACGCGTGCGGCGCGGGCATTGGCGCAAGGCGCGCCGGACATCCTTCACGTGGCACTCGATGCCGGATATGGCTCCCATGAGGCGTTTACGCGCGCCTTCCGCGATCTTTTCGGCGTCACGCCGGAAGAAGTGCGGGCACGGCGCACTCTCGACGGGTTGTCTCTTGTGGAGCCGCTTCGCATGAAAGATCTGAAAATCATCGCCGTTACGCCATCGCGCTTCGAAGCCCCCGAAAGGCAGTTGATCGCGGGCATGAGCAGCCGGTATACCTTTGAAACCAATGAAGGGATTCCTGCGCTCTGGCAAGCCTTCATCCCGTATATCGGCAACATCCCCGGCCAGGTCGGCGGCGTAACGTATGGCGTGTGCTGCAACCCGGATGCGGATGGCAGCTTCGAATACATCGCGGGTGTCGAGGTCAAGAGTCGCGACCGGCTACCCGCTTCATTTCGTTGCGTCGAACTCGAACCGCAGCGTTATGCGGTCTTCGAACACAGCGGGCATATCTCCACGCTTCACCAGACCTTCTACAGCATCTGGAACGGCTGGCTGCCGACGTCGGGATTCAACGCGGTGGACGCGCCCGAGTTCGAACGCTACAGCGAGGACTACGATCCGGTGACGGGCACCGGCATGCTCGAAATCTGGTTGCCTGTAGAAAAATCCGCGTGAGTTGGCTGTCTGCACTGATCGGCCCGGCCGCTTGAGCGCCGGCACGCACGTCGATGCGCGCCTGCAACGATGCCGGCCGGCATGGCCGACATCCGGTCAACGATCAGCGGTCAGCCGGCATGCGATGCGGCAGGCGTCGACATCGCGACAGGCTGCGACCACGTGGCCGAGGCCAGACGCGTGCGCGCATCGAGGGCCACGCGGTTGAACGCGACACGCCGCTCGCCCTTCACCTTTGCCGCTTTCGCTGCCTGAACGAGCGCGACCGGATCGACGATACGGTTCTGCCGCCGGACCTCGAAATGCAGATGCGGGCCGGTCGCGGTCCCGGTACTGCCGACGGCGCCGACACGCTGGCCGCGCTCGACGCGCGCGCCGGTTCGCAGCGTCGGCTCGAACGCCGACAGGTGTGCGTAGTACGACGCGTAGCCGCCATCGTGACGAATCACCACATACTTGCCGTAGCCGCGCGGCTCGGTGCCGATGAACGACACGACGCCGTTCTCCGACGCATGGACGGCACGGCCCGTCGGCGCAGCCAGATCGACGCCGGAATGCACGTGGCGCGCGCCGGTCACCGGATGCACGCGCGCGCCGAACTGCGAGCTGATCCGCGTCGCGGCGACCGGCATCGCGAAATGCGCACCGGCGAGCGGCACGCCGTCGAGGTCGTAATACGCGCCCGGCGAGCCTGCGTCGGGCGCAAACCATACGCCCGCCACCTGCTGACCGCGAAAGCGGATATCGAGCGCCGTCACGCGCACGCCGCCCGGCAGCGACGCGCCGTCGTCCGGTTCGAATGCCACGCGGAAGGTGTCGCCGATCAAGCCGCGCTGCTTCGGGTCGATGCGCCCGGCCAGCAAACGGACGACCTGCGCCGCGACGCCGGCAGGCAGTTCGGCGCGCACCAGCGACGCCCGCAGGCTGCCGGTAATCGCACCGGCGCGCGTGCCGCGATCCGGCGCTGCGAGCATGAACGGCTCGGCGGACGCCAGATCGACGGCGCTCCGCTCGAATGCCGGCTGTGCGCCGATCGACGGCAACGGCGATGCAATGCCGTAGGCGAACCGCGTCGCGTAGCCACGTTCGATCGCACCGCGCGCCGCGTCGCAGAGCACGCGGTAGGCCACGCATGCGCCGAAACGAGTAACGGGATCGTCGCGATCGGCGCCCGTCGGCAGGTTCGACGCATGCGATGCGTACGCGACGTCGAGCGGCGCTGCCGACGATGCATGCAAGCCGCCCCACGTCGTCCGGGCAGAACTGAAAAAAGGCACGTCGACAAGGTCTGCCGTTTCCGCCGTCACGGGCGTGAACGGCGCGGCGTCGTGAAACGCCTGTGCTGCCGCACCGTGTGCGCCAGCGACGCAGGCCGCCACGACGACACCGCGCAGCAGTGCACGGCGAATCGGGAAACAGCGAACGCCGCGTTGCGCGGGTTGACCTTGTTCGCGTGCGAGACGGAAACGCAGGTTCAACCGCATGGCGTCGTCACTCGCTATCAATGAAAAATCGGGAAAGAACCGGGTATCGCGGAGGAACGATCGTCGCGATCCGGCAACTTGAAACCGAGTGTATCGGGGTGCTTGAAACGGCTGAATAGGACGAATCCTATTTTATGAAACCGTCGATTAGTACTAGAACGAAATCGCGATTTCACCGTCCGACGACAGGGCAGTCCGACCCCATGCATTCGCACGAAACATCGCGTGCCGTGTACAGTCGAGGGCCGCCCGCGCGAGCGCAAGCCTTTCCGACCGAGACGGAAGCGCTGCGCGTCGCGCCATGTGTCTTCAAACCGGAATCCCGTCATGTTTCTCGATCAATTACATCCGGAACGCTGGACGTTCCTGTGGAACGCGCTGTCCACCCTTTCCATCAAGCTGTGCGCCGGCCTTGCGCTGCTCGTCGCGGGCTGGTGGCTGTCGAAACGCATCGGCAACTGGCTGAACCGGCTGCTCTCGAACAAGGAGCGCGTCGACGACACGCTGCGGCCGATTCTCTGCGACGTCGCCGTGTGGGGCATCCGCATCGTCGCGATCGTCGGCGCGCTGTCGCAGCTCGGCATCGAAACCGCGAGCATCGTCGCGGTGCTCGGCGCGGCCGGCCTCGCGATCGGGCTCGCGCTGCAGGGCACGATGCAGAACATCGCGGCCGGCATCATGCTTCTGCTGCTGCGGCCGTTCAAGGTCGGCGACTATATCGACGGCGGCACGGGCGTCGCGGGCACCGTCGAAGAGGTCGGGCTCTTCATGACGCGGCTGACCAAGCCGGACGGCATCTGCGAATACGTGCCGAACAGCGCGCTGTGGGGCAGCTCGATCCGCAACTACACGCGCAATCCGACGCGCCGCCTCGATCTCGAGGTCGAAGTGTCCGTGCATGACGATATCGATCGCGCGCTCGACGCGCTGCGCGCGCTGGCCGAAGCCGATCCCGACGTGCTGCAGGATCCCGCGCCGGACGTGATGGTGATGCGCTTCGACGACAGCACGGCCGTCGCGAACATGCGCGTGTGGACGCATACCGACAACTTCTGGGCGATGCGCTGGCGCCTCGCGCGCCAGGTGCGCAAGGCGCTCGCCGATGCGGATTGCGCGCTGCCGATCCGCACGCGCGAGCTGCACATCGTGCACGACGCGGAACGTCGCGCGGACAGCGTGCGCGTACGGGCATAACGCGTAACGACATCGGGGTGCGCAACCGCGTGCGACGCGCTCACGCGCGCCCTTCGAAACCCAACAGCACGTTCACCGCGTTGATGCCGATCTCCTCGACCATGTAGCCGCCTTCCATCACGAACAGCGTCGGCAGGTTCAGGCGCGCGAGTGCCTCGCCGATGCGCAGGTAGTCGGGCGAGCGCAGGCGGAAATGGCTGATCGGGTCGTGCTCGAACGTGTCCACGCCGAGCGACACGACGAGCAGGTCGGGTGCATGCGCAACGATCGCGGCCGTCGCGTGGCCGAGCGCCGCTTCGTAGGTGTCCCACTGCGTGCCCTTCGGCAGCGGCAGGTTCAGGTTGAAGCCTTCGCCCGCGCCCGCGCCGCGCTCGTCCGCGTAGCCGGAGAAGTACGGGTACGACACGGGCGGCTCGCCGTGGATCGACGCGAACAGCACGTCCTCACGTTCGTAGAAGATGTCCTGCGTGCCGTTGCCGTGATGGAAATCGACGTCGAGCACCGCGACGCGCGCGGCGCCGCTCGCGATGCCGTGCTGCGCCGCGATCGCCGCGTTGTTCAGATAGCAGTAGCCGCCCATGTATTCGCGGCCCGCGTGGTGCCCGGGCGGCCGGCACAGCGCGAACGCCGCGCGCGCGGCGCCGTTCGACAGCAGGTCGGCGCCGGTGAGCGCCGAATTCGCGCTCGCGCTCACCGCGTCCCACGTGCCCGCGTTGATCGGCGCACCGGCGTCCATCGCGAAGAAGCCGAGCTTGCCGTCGATGAAATCGGGCAGCGTCGCGGCCGCCGGCATCGCGCGTACCGGCCACACGAGCGGCAGCGCCTGGCAGGTGCGGCCGGTCGCGGTCCATTCGTCCCAGGCGCCGGCGAGGAAATCGACATAGCGCGCGCTGTGCGCACCGGCATAGCTGGCGCGGTCGAACGCGCGCGGCGCGATCACGTCGCCGAGGCCGGCCGCGCGGACCTGCGCGAGCACCGTTTCGGCGCGAAGGGGGGTTTCGAACGACTCGGTGATCGCGCCGTCCTTCAGTTCGACGCCGCGATGCAGGTGATGATCGCTGCTGTAGACCGTGAGCATGGTTGACCGTTGCAGTGATGGCAGTGAGGGGGTGGCAACAGTCTATTGCCGCCGACCGGCAATAACTTTGCTTTTCACATTCCCGTTTCGTACAATTTTGAGAAAACTGTCTACGGAACCACGGTCATGAGCAAAAATCGCGCTTCGGTTGAACTGGATGGCGTCGACCGCGCGATGCTCCGCCTGCTGCAGGAAGACGGCGCGCTGTCGAACGCGACGCTCGGCGAAAAGCTGTCGCTGAGCGTCACGCCGTGCTGGCGCCGCCGCAAGCGGCTCGAGGACGAACGCGTGATCACCGGCTACCAGGCGAACCTCGACCGGCGCGCGCTCGGGATGAACGTGTTCGCGTTCGTGCAGGTGACGTTCAACATGCACTCGGGCCAGGATTCGGATCACTTCGAGGATGTGATGCGGCGGCACGACGAGGTGCTGTCGTGCCACAAGATCACCGGCGCGGCCGATTACATCCTGCAGGTCGTCGCGGCCGATCTCGACGCGTATGCGGAATTCGTCGAGCGCGTGCTGAGGAAGCAGGCCGGTGTGTCGTCGATCCAGTCGAGCCTCGCGTTGCGCGAGGTGAAGTTCTCGTCGCGCGTGCGGGTGCCGGACGCGTGAACGGTGCGATGAACATGCAGCCCGTCATTCCGTTCCCTTAAACCCATCCCATGGAGCACGCCCCCATGAAACGTTTCATCCCCTCCGCCTCGCTTGCCGCCGCGATCGCGTTCGCATTGAGCGCCTGTGCGGCGCAATCCACCGCGCCTGCCAATGCGTCGGCGCCGATCGACGCTTCCGCGCCGGCCGCGCCGCCGATGGTCGGCGGCGATCGCGATGCGCACGGCTGTATCGGCTCGGCCGGCTACGCATGGTGCGAACAGACGCAGCAATGCGAGCGCCCGTGGGAACTCGCGAAGCAAAAGGGCTTCGCGAATTCGGCGCTGTCGTACGAGCAATTCTGCAGGAACAATTCGGCGAAGTGAGCGGATAGACGGAACTCGTCGAGCGCTTGATCGGAGGGCGAGCGGGCGTGTCATCGATCCTGTCGGGCCTCGCATTGCGCGAGACGAAGGCTCATCGCGCGCGCGGTTGCCGGAAGAATAAATATTTATCCGGATCCACGGTCTTCAGGCTTCCCGAGCCGCCGCAAAGAGCAGCGCCCTGCTGCTGACGACGCGTGCGGCACAGCCGAAACGCTCATATAAGTACGAAAATATCAGTCGAAATACTAATCAAATTATCGAAAGCGACCGATTCCCATCTTGAAAATTGTGCAGCCCGTCGAAGCGCGGTAAAAGGACGGTTTCATTCCTCGTACGAGTCATCGATGAAAAACGCACAAGGCCGCGAAATGGTCCTCCTAGGGGATGCCACCGACCATGGCGGCGCCGTCACCGAGGCCGCCAGTGATCTCAAACATCTTGGCATCAGCGTAGCGCTGGACGGCCACGGCGTGACATGCCCAAAATGCGGCGGCGCTTTTCCGCTGCTGGCGAGCGGCCCGCGCGCGCACCATGGCCGTCTGGTCGAGTATCGCGGCGACAAGACCGGCTGCGGCGCCACGGTCGTCGGTGCTTGAGCGGCGAGGACCAGCAATCATGTCGATTCTGACCCAAGCCCGTACGCTGTCCATCTCCGGCGCAGCATTGCCCACCTACGGAATGGATGCGCTGCCGGTATTTGTTCCGGTGCGATTGCAGGGCACCGAAACGATCGGCCGTATTGACGAGTGTCATTATCTCGTTACGCTGCGCACCGATGACGCTTATGCATTCTCCCCGAGCGTAACGTCCAATCTCGATCTGGATAAAGTGGTCGGCACCGAGGTCACCATTTTGATCCGGTTCGAAGGCAAAGGCCATTTCATTCCCGGATTGGCCGGCAATACTGGACTTGGAAGTATCGGCGCAGGAACGCGCGAAATCACGGGGTTGGTCGTGGCGGCCCGAATTGCCGGTCAGGACCGCGATTCGATTCTGTACGAGTTGGAATTGCGCCCGTGGCTCTGTCGTGCGACGCTGACGCAGGACAGCCGACTCTTTCAGGAGATGACCGTCGTCGAAATTACCGACGCGGTGCTGTCGAAATACCCGTACATGGTTGAAAAACGTCTCGCGGGCATATTTCGAGGGGTTTATCCAAAGCGGGACATGCAGCGTCAGGCGCTCGAATCGGACTGGGCGTTCCTGCAACGGCTGTGGGAGGAATGGGGCATCTGGTGGTGGTTCGAACACGACAACGGCCATCATCGCCTGGTCTTGTGCGACACGATGGGCGGCCACCAGCCGCACGGTGCGGCGTATGAGACGCTGCGCTATCTACCGCCCGACAGCAAGCGCATTGATGAAGAACACATTCATGCGCTGTCGGTAACGAGCCGGCTCACGGTCGGCCGTGTCACCGTGACGGACTACGACTACACGCGTCCGCGCGCGAAGCTGGCTGCCACCGAAGAGAATCCACGCGGGACCGCCAGCGCAGACGGCGAGATCTACGCATGGGGCGACTACAGCCAACCGCTGGCGGGCGCCCAGGGTCTTGCGGGCCAGCCGAACGATACGGACCGGGAAGCGCACCATTTTGCACGCGTGCAACTCGAGACGCAGCGCTGTGCGGGGCTGCGTGCGCATGGCGCGGGCAATCTGCGCGGGCTGACGGTCGGCCGCACGTTCACCCTGACAGGCTACCCGCAGCAGTCTGCGAACCGCGAATACGTCGTCGTGTCATGCACGCTCGATATCGAGGAAATCGGCAATCGCGCAGGCATCGCGCAAACATACCGCGTCGAAACGCAGTTCGAACTGCTGCCGGCAAACGAGTCGTTCCGGCTCAAACGCAGCGTCGACAAACCCATGTTGAGCGGTCCGGAGAAAGCCATCGTCGTGGGGCCAGCCGGGCAGGAAGTCTGGACGGACCAATACGGCCGGGTGAAGGTGCAGTTCGAGTGGGATCGTGAAGGGAGGCACGACGAGAATTCAGGCATCTGGCTGCGCGTGCTGTCGCCGTGGCAGGGCATGGACATGGGGGCGACGTTTATTCCCCGGATCGGCCATGAAGTCGCCGTGGATCATTACTACGGCGACCCGGATTTGCCGGTAATTGTCGGTAGTGCCGTGAACGCGTTCCGTCAACCGGCGCTTTACGTACCGGACAACCAGGCCGTATCGGTAATCCGCGGCCGGGAATTCCACGGCACCGCATCCGGCCATCTGGCGATCGACGATACGCAGGGGCAAATCCAGACGCAGATTGCGAGCGATGCGGGTGCCTCTCAACTCAGTCTTGGGAATATCCGGCGCATCGTGAAGAAGAAGGGGCGGGCGGATGCACGAGGCAAGGGATTCGACCTGCGCACGGACTATTGGGGTGTCATGCGGGCGTTGAAGGGCCTGTTCGTCACGACAGACGGCCAAGCCGGCGGCCCTGGCCACACGAAGGATGCGCGTGAGGCAATCGGCCGGCTGACGCGGGCGCGAGAACTGCAAGAGAGCCTGTCCGGGCTGGCGCAAAGGCATGAGGCACAGCGACACGACGCTGACCAAAGCGAGGTTGCCAAAGCGATCAAGGCGCGCAATGACACGATCAAAGGGAATCCATCGGGCGATCCGGACGACTTCCCGGAACTGGCGGAAGCCGACATGTTGCTGTCAGGACCGGCGGGGATCAGTCTCGCGGCCGAACGTAACGTTCATATCGCGAGCAACGAGGATGTCGCGGTAACGAGCGGTCGTCATGTTGGCCTGGCGGTTGGCCGGTCGCTGTTCGCGAGCGTGGCGAACGCGTTCTCGCTGTTCGTGCACAAGGCAGGCATAAAGCTGATTGCCGCCGCTGGCAAGGTTCGTATCGAAGCGCAGGCCGACGGTATCGACATGACGGCCAAGCACGCGGTCACGATCACGAGTACCACCGACAGCATTCATCTCCATGCGGCGAAGGAAATCGTGCTGCATGCCGGTAGTACGGAGGTGCGCATCAGCGATCAAGGTTACGTGGTGCGCACGGCGGGTGAGCATAGGATCTACGCGGGAAGCCATCAGACCGACACTCCTCGGACCCGGCCGATGCGCCTGCCGGTCACGCCGGACAATCCGGGGCAGTTTGCCGCACACTTTGTCTTGATGGAACACGACAGCGGCTTCGCGCTGCCGCAACAGCCTTACCGCATCACGCTCGATAACGGGCGCGTGATCGAGGGGGTAAGTAACGAGCGTGGTGAAACGTCGCTGATTGCCGACCACGACGTTGCGTTCGGGATCGTCGAGTTGCTGGCCGCAAGCGATCCGGACAAGGTGATTGCGGTCAATCATGCGGCGGTCGTGCGCGACAACGCGACGCCCTACACCGCCACCGCGCCGAATGCTGACAAGCGGACTGCGAAAATCAGGGGCAATACGGCGAGCACGCCGGAACAGGGTGCGACGTCCGAGAATCAGCGACCCAGTTATGCGACTTGCGACCCGCTCAACTTCGGGCTGCGCTTCCATCACTTCATCGACGGGGCCAAGCAGAGCGATGTGCCGGAGAATCGACCGCGCAACGATGTCGTGTATCCGGTGACGAAAGCCTATACTGCGGCGATCAAGGATGCGCTTCGCGAGATCGAGTGGACCAAGTTCAACACGTTGAGCGGCGGAATATCCAACGAACTCAAGAACCAGATCGTGATTGCGGTATTCCGAGTGTTGAATACTGCCCTCACCACAGGGCCTTTCGGGTTGCCGGATGGAGATGTTGGTGACGGTTCGACTTCAAACGGAGCACTTCCTCAAATAGAAATTATTGATGTGCAGACAGGTCTATCGCGATACAACATGCGCCCCGATGTTAGTGCATCGTTTGTCACCAAGGAATGGACCGTGGCCATTCAGGAGAAAGAGGTCGCACAAATTATTGCGGCAGCGAATGATTCAGCCGCGCTCGATGGAACACTAAAGGCATTTGCTGACATTCTCTACCATGAGGCACGACACTGCCAGCAAACATTCTGGATGATGGCACTGTTTCAGCAACATTCACCTGACTATGCAATGTTCGCTCATGCAACGAAGGTATACAAGGAAAGCACACAAAAATATTCCTTAGATTCCGCTGGAAAAATTTATATTCCCGGCGACTCGCGAGTGATGGCGGGACTGCACCGCATGTTGATTTTCCACTATTACTGGATGGTCTCGTATATGCAAGACCAAGCGGGTGGAACTTATGTGAAACCCGATGTGCCTGTTGCACAGGCCGAAGTGTGCAAATTGCTACGAGTGTCGCCCGAGACAGCGACGAAGATGGCGAGTTTCAAAGACGGATATCGGAGCCATTTACATGAAGAAGACGCTTACGCATGTGCTGGTGTCGTGCAGGATTATTGGGACCGTCATGATCGCACTCTCGTGTTCAACCCCGGCACATGCACTGGAGCCTATAGTGAGTCACTACGAGCCATTGGGGGAGGGGTTTGAAATGCAGACGACCGCCGATGAACAGCGGGCCACGGTACGCAGCATTCTGAAAGAAGCGATGACGATCCTGCGCGATGACAAGCCGTATGATCCTCGGGATATGACCGTTGGAAAACTCTTTTCAACATGGACTCAGCAATCCGCGAAAGGCGCTCTTTATCGTTATGCCAATCGCGCCTTGTCTTCAACGACGATTGAACTTGTCACACGCACCGATCCGGAAGATTACAGCGATGACCGGTCGAAGGTGAAAATCGTTCCGGCAGAAATAAGAATTCGCCTTAGCCCGATGATTGCCGGTCTGCCAGACACGGAAATCAAGGCTCTTCTTCAATTGGAGGGCTTTTGGATTGACTCGGACGGAAATCGTGAATATGGCAACGAGATAATACCACGTCACCCGAGCATGCCCAATGCGCAGGACTTTCGTTATCGATCAAAAGATATTCCCGGAAGTAAATTCCCCATCGATGTCGAGCTTGGTTATGCAAACCCGTTGGATGGATCGTTGCCGCAAATGCTGAGTGTAGTCAGATTAAGTCGCGCCTACACGATTCTGACGCCCGAGAAACGCAAGCAGCGCCGCCTCGAAGAGCGGCAAGCCAAACGCCAGAAATATGGCGAAATGAACCTCTGCACGGGCATGCTGTGTCCGGAGACGGGGTTGTGGGAGGGATATCGCACGGTCTCCAGTTCGGACAAGTTGGTGGTCTACAAGGGCCAAAAATTTCCCAAGGTCCGCACATTGACGCCGCGCGAGGAACGCGAACAGCGACGGGTCACCGAGTTCGTAGCAGGCCAGTGGATGTGGCTAAGAGGGCAACACGACCATCCAGTATGGTGGGCGAGAGACCCGGAATCTGAAGAAGCATGAACCGAAGGGCGGGAAGTGCGTTCGAAGAATTTCTCGACTTTCCGGAAACTGCATGTCCTTTTTCTTGCGTCGAAACTCAACTTCCCACGCTTTTCCGGCGTCGCACACCCCGATTCCGGAAACCCGGACACGCGAAAAACCCCACAAAAACAAGGACATTTTTCGCGTGCGACACGGCAATCGACTTCGGTTATATTACGCGCCCCTTGCCACCCCGCCCCCGCCACACGCGTCGCGCGCGGCCTCTTTCCACGCAGCCTGAAGCGTCGTCCGCACCGGCTTGCCGCAGGGGCCCGGGCGCGTTGCGCGCCACCGCGACGCAGGTGATTGCCCGCCCGCAAGAAGCCGATCCGAAGGTGTCCTTCTCAACGGTTTCGCGTGCGCAAATGCAACGACGAGCAGCGTCGGTCCGGAATTCCGGAATCGCGATCCGGATCTCCGGATGCGCGTATCGGCCGCGATCGAAACGCTCGTCGGGCGGCATGGCAAACCGATGCATCCAAGTTGAAAAAGGGATCTGCTGTGATCAAAACGTTACGGGTAATACTGTCGGCGCTCGCGCTGTGCGTCGCCGCGTCGTCCGCGCACGCGGCCGATACGAAGAAGGTCGACGTCCTGCTGGTGGGCGGCGGCATCATGAGCTCGACGCTCGGCGTCTGGCTGCACGAGCTTCAGCCTGACTGGTCGATGACGATGGTCGAGCGCCTCGACGGCGTCGCGCTGGAAAGTTCGAACGGCTGGAACAACGCGGGCACCGGCCACTCGGCGCTCGCCGAACTCAACTACACGCCGGAAAAGGCGGACGGCAAGGTCGACATCTCGAAGGCCGTCGAGATCAACGAATCGTTCCAGATCTCGCGCCAGTTCTGGGCGTGGCAGGTCAGGCAGGGCGTGCTGAAGAACCCGCATTCGTTCATCAACTCGACTCCACACATGAGCTTCGTGTGGGGCGACGACAACGTCCGCTTCCTGAAGAAGCGCTACGAAGCGCTGCAGGCGAGCCCGCTGTTCCGCGGCATGCAGTATTCGGAAGACTACGACCAGATCAAGCAGTGGGTGCCGCTGATGATGGAAGGCCGCGACCGCAAGCAGAAGGTTGCCGCGACGTGGACGCCGATCGGCACCGACGTGAACTTCGGCGAGATCACGCGCCAGTTCGTCGGCTACCTGAAGACGCAGCCGAACTTCACGCTGTCGCTGTCGAGCGAAGTGCGCGAGATCTCGCGCAACGCCGACGGCACGTGGCACGTGTCGTGGGTCAAGCTGCATTCGGATGAACCGCCGCAATCCGTCGACGCGAAGTTCGTGTTCATCGGCGCGGGCGGCGGCGCGCTGCACCTGCTGCAGGCGTCGGGCATCCCCGAGGCGAAGGACTACGGCGCGTTCCCGGTCGGCGGCTCGTTCCTCGTGACCGACAACCCCGACGTCGTGAAGCAGCACCTCGCGAAGGCGTACGGCAAGGCGTCGGTCGGCTCGCCGCCGATGTCGGTGCCGCACCTCGACACGCGGATCATCGACGGCAAGAAGATCATCCTGTTCGGGCCGTTCGCGACGTTCTCGACCAAGTTCCTGAAGAACGGCTCGTATTTCGACCTGCTCACGAGCACCAACACGCACAACGTCGCGCCGATGATGCGCGTGGGCGTCGACGAATTCCCGCTGGTCCAGTACCTCGCCGGCCAGTTGATGCTGACCGACGACGACCGCTACAACGCGCTGAAGGAATACTTCCCGAACGCGAAGAAGGAAGACTGGCGCCTGTGGCAGGCCGGCCAGCGCGTGCAGATCATCAAGCGCGACCCGGTGAAGGGCGGCGTGCTGAAGCTCGGCACCGAGATCGTCAGCTCGCAGGACGGCAGCATCGCGGGCCTGCTCGGCGCGTCGCCGGGCGCGTCGACGGCCGCGCCGATCATGCTGAACCTGATGAAGAAGGTGTTCAAGGACAAGGTCGCGACGCCCGAGTGGCAGCAGAAGATCCGCCAGATCGTGCCGAGCTACGGCACCAAGCTGAACGACAGCCCGGCGAAGGTCGTCGAGGAATGGACCTACACGAGCGGCGTGCTGCAGCTCGCGCCGCCGCCGAAGATCGACGTCGACGTGCCGTCGCAGGCGACGGGCACCGCACCGGCTCGCCCGGCGAAGGCGTCGGCCGACATGGCGCTGTAAGCATCGAACGCCGCCGCGCCGCACGACACGGCCGCCCTCCGGGGCGGCCGTTTTTCATGGCGCGCACGGGCGGCGTCGCCAGCTTCCGCTAGAATTGCGGCACGCGCGACCCCGTGTCGCCGCACGATCCATCATCCGCATCGACGCAGTCCAAGCGACCGCCGGTGCGGCCCGCGCCCGAGCCGCGCGAGCGCCGCACACCGTTGCCGCGCCCGCCCGGGCGCGCCACCAACCGAATTCAGCTGGAGAAAGACCGTGTTTACCTGCAGAAACCAGAGCTGCGGCACGCAGTGGGAAACGTCCGACGTCGTCATCAAGGACGAGGGCCAGGGGCTGCTGTTCCGCTGCCCGCTGTGCGGCGCGCGCAACTATCTCGAGCGCTTCGAAGCCGACGACGGCACGATCGTCTACGAACAGATGGAAGGCCGCCCTTACCTCGGAGACCTGGAATGACCCAACCGACCGCAGCGCCCTTCAGCGCGCTGCCGCTGACGCCCGCCACGCTCGCCAACCTCGCGCAGCTCGGTTATGTCGACCCCCCAACGAATGGCTTGACCTCGATTCCACCGAAGCCCCTACCAGATCTTGCAGGTGCCAAGCCTGTGCAAGTCCTCTATAAAACTGCACTCCATCCCTAAGGAACCCCAGCAATGCACATGGAAGAGCACACACTGAGCGAAATGGACGATGAGCTGAAACTCATGCTCGGCCGCTTTCGGCACGAACAATTCGTCGAGAAACTCGGATGGCGGCTGCCCGCCCATCCGAGCCAGGCAGGTTGTGAATGGGATCAATACGACACCGAACACGCCCGCTACCTCCTGGCGTTCAATGCAGACCGCGCCATCGTTGGCTGCGCCCGGCTGATTCCCACCACGCTCCCCAACCTGCTTGAAGGGGTGTTCAGCCATGCCTGCGCCGGGGCGCCGCCCAAGCATCCAGCCGTCTGGGAAATGACTCGCTTCACCACCTGCGAACCGCAATTGGCGATGCCGTTGTTCTGGAGAAGCCTCAAGACGGCCGCCCTGGCGGGCGCAGAGGCCATCGTCGGGATCGTCAACAGCACCATGGAGCGCTATTACAAAATCAACGGAGTCCACTACGAACGGCTGGGCCCGGTCACGGTGCACCAGAATGAGAAAATCCTCGCCATCAAACTCTCGGCCCACCGCGAGCACCATCGCAGCGCGGTCGCACCGTCAGCCTTCATGTCCGGCACATTATTGAAAGAGACAGCTTGATACGGGCCGAGTCGTCCTTTTTGAATGCCCCTCAGATATAGCCCATCGCGACTGCGTAAGACACTGCCTGCACGCGGTTACTGGCGCCGATTTTGCGCTGGATGTTGCGGTGATGGTAATTCACGGTATCGGTGCACACCCCCATGATCACGCCGATTTCCTCCGAGGTCTTGCCGTCGGCCGTCCAGCGCAGCACATCACATTCCCTCCCACTGAACGCCACGCCCGTATTGAAGACACGCACGTCGCTCTCCAGCTCGGAAATTTTCTCGTGGGCCGCGGCGGCAAAGGCTCTGGTCACCGGCTTCAAGGCTTCAAATTCCTGAAGGCTGATGGGGTTGTTCTTGCGCGCCAGGCTTAACACCCCGACCCTCCCCTGGGCGTTGAACGAGGGTTGTGCCAGGCCGTGGCATAAATGTGAATCCTTGGCTTCAGACCACAGGTCCGCGCATCCCCGGAACAACTCATTGCTCCATAGAATGGGGGCCGACGAGACTTTGCTGTGCTTCACCGTGGGATCGATCACCGCGTAGTTAGCCGCCTGATATCGCTGCACCCAGTCCTCGGGGTAATTGCCGTACATATAAGTCCTGGGCCGCATGAACGGGGTCACGCTGCACATGCCGTAGGCAAAAAAATCAAACCGTAGTTCGCGCAAGGCCCTCAACGCGACAGCCGTAAACTCCTGCATATCCATGGTTCGCGCAAAGATACTATAAAAGTACGCATCCCATCCCAACTGCTGCCCTAATTCCATTTTGAGCACCACTAAAGTTGAAAACAGGCCGTTAGACTAGACCAACCTGAATCTCTGTCAACAAGCAAAATCACATCGTCATAGAAGGCTTTGCGCTAGCACTAGATTCATTGCGCCTAATCCAACCAACTACTTAGAACATTGCATCCCGGCGATGTTAGTAAGCCATTACCGCCTCTCAGCCGACGAATGAACCTGCCTCTTCACAATAATGCAACAGTTCATTCGGTGGGCTGCAGCCAACCCGTTCATACGCTAATCACTACAAGATCTGGTAGTCCACCCCCAAGAAACGCAGGTGTATAAACAACACCCGCTCAGCACCGCCAATGACGCCGATCCAGGCCGCGAGCCTGCCGATCGCGCTGGCCGGCCAGGACCTGATCGCGCAGGCGAAGACGGGCAGCGGCAAGACCGCCGCATTCTCGCTCGCGTTGCTGTCGCGCCTCGACGCGCGCCGCTTCGACGTACAGGCGATGATCCTGTGCCCGACGCGCGAGCTCGCCGATCAAGTCGCGCAGGAAGTGCGCCGCCTCGCGCGCGCCGAGGAAAACGTGAAGGTGCTGACGCTGTGCGGCGGCACGCCGATGCGCCCGCAGGCGCAGAGCCTCGAGCACGGCGCGCACATCGTCGTCGGCACGCCGGGCCGCATCATGGATCACCTCGATCGCGGCAACCTGAAGCTCGATGCACTGAACACGCTCGTGCTCGACGAGGCCGACCGGATGCTCGACATGGGCTTCTTCGACGACATCGCGAAGGTCGCGCGGATGTGCCCATCGACGCGCCAGACGCTGCTGTTCTCCGCGACCTATCCGGACGGCATCGTGAAGCTGAGCCAGCAGTTCCTGCGCAATCCGAAGGAAGTGAAGCTCGAGGAGCGTCACGACAACAGCAAGATCCGCCAGCGCTTCTATGAAGTGACCGAGAACGAGCGGCTGCACGCGGTCGGCCAGTTGCTGAACCACTACCGCCCCGTGAGCACGATCGCTTTCTGCAATACGAAGCAGCAGTGCCGCGACCTGCTCGACGTGCTGCATGCGCAGGGCTTCCACGCGCTCGCGCTGCACGGCGAGCTCGACCAGCGCGAGCGCGACCAGGTGCTGATCCAGTTCGCGAACCGCAGCTGCTCGGTGTTGGTAGCAACCGACGTCGCCGCGCGCGGGCTCGACATCGCGCAGCTCGAAGCGGTGATCAACGTCGACGTGACGCCCGACCCGGAAGTGCACGTGCACCGCATCGGCCGCACGGGCCGCGCCGATCAGGACGGCTGGGCGCTGAGCCTCGCGAGCATGGACGAGATGGGCCGCGTCGGCGCGATCGAGCAGGCGCAGAAGCGCGAAGTCGAATGGCATCCGCTCGCCGAGCTGAAGCCGGCCGGCGACGATACGCTGCTGCCGCCGATGGAAACGCTGCAGATCCTCGGCGGACGCAAGGACAAGATCCGCCCGGGCGACGTGCTCGGCGCGCTGACCGGCGATGCAGGGTTCGACGGCAAGCAGATCGGCAAGATCAACGTGACCGAGTTCTCCACCTATGTCGCGATCGAGCGCGGCGTCGCGCACGACGCGCTGCGCAAGCTCAATGCGGGGAAGATCAAGGGCAAGCGGGTCAAGGTCCGGTTGATGGACGAGGAATGACGGGATGCGGCGCGGACGGTCGCACCGTTTCGCGCCGCCCGGCACTTGCCCGCACCTCACGCCAGTTCCGGATACCCGTGCGCGGCGGCCTCCCGCGCAAACCGCGCAATCGTGTCGTAGTCGTCCGGCGAAAGCCGTTCGAATCCCTTCAATCTCAGCATGCGCGAGCGTTCCGCATCGGCCGCGACCGCGCGATCGAGCGCATCCTGCAATGCGGCGACCTGCCTTTCCTCCAGGGCCCGCGAGGCGATAAACGGCAGCCCCGGCGCGGATGCCGTCGTGCCGATGATCCGGATCTCCTTCAGCAATTCGGGCAGCGCGTCGCGCACATACGCGAACGTTACGCAGTCGATCGCCGCACAATCGGCCTCGCCCGACGCCAGCGCACGCAACACGTTCAGATGCGAGCCGAACGGCGTGACCGACCCGAAGAATCTTCCGTCGTGCGCATGCGGCGCGACCGCGTGCCGAAACGCGTTCATTCCGCTGTGCGAATCCCCGCCATTGAATGCGGCCCGCAGCCCGCGACAGGCGGCAAGCGTGGTCGCGCCGCCCGCGTGCGCGCGGGCCGACACGACCAGCACGCTGCGGTAGCGTGCCTCCTGGCAGCCGTCCGCGTCGAAAACCGGTGTCGCGATCAATCTCACGGTGTCGCGCAAGCCAAGCATCCGATACGGATAGCCGCAGGTCTGCGACAGCAGCAGATCGTCGCGTCGCCACAGCGCGTGCAGGTCATCGAACGGTTCGTCGGGCAGCACGACGTCCGCCGGGCCGCCCGCGTTCGCGAACGCATCGAGCGCGTCGCGCAGCAGCGCGCGCCACAGCACGGCGTGGCGCGGCGTCACAGCACGGCGTGGCGCGGCGTCACGTTGTACATCGGCAGTTCTGCGATCCATTGGCTCATGCGCGCATTCTACGCATCGGCGCAGGCGCCGCGGAACCCGGTTCGATCGCACGAAAACGGGCACCGCACGCACCGCGGCGGCCTGAAAGCTTATCGGCCGCGCGACGATAAGCAAATGCAAATCGATTGGTTGGCCATGCCGCGCCATCCCGGTAACGTCCCGATGCCTGCTCCCGCATCGCCGCCGCGCGCATGCCGGGCAAGCCGACCGTGATCCGCGAGACACCCGAGCATCCGGGCCGGCTGCACGCCGCCCGTTCCATCCCGCTTCAGCACCATGGCCGAATACTTCGACGTCGACCACGCGCGCGCGATCGCCGCGCTCGACGCCCGCTTCACCGCCCGCACCGAATGGCCGACCTGGCTGCTGATCGTCGCGATCTACGGCGGCTGGCTCGCCGTGCTGCTGCTCGTGCGCGCGCAGCACCTGTCGCTCGCGGCCGCGACGCCGCCGCTGATCCTGCTCGGCGCGTGGCACCTGTCGCTGCAGCATGAGCTGCTGCACGGCCATCCGACACGTTCCGCCTTCGTGAACAAGCTGCTTGGCTATCCGCCGCTGACGGTCTGGTATCCGTACGCGCTGTATCGCGACACGCACCTCGACCATCATCGCGACGAAGACCTGACCGTGCCCGGCGTCGATCCCGAAACGAACTACGTATCGCGCGAACGCTGGGCTCGGCTGCCGCGCTGGCGTCGCGCGCTGACGGTCGCACGCACGACCTTCGCCGGGCGGCTCGTCGCCGGGCCGCCGCTCGCCATCGCCGCGACATTCGCCGATGCGTTCGTCGCGTTCCGGCGCGGCGACTTTCGCTACCTGCCGATGTGGGCGACGCACGCTTCATGCGTGGTCGCGCTGCTCGCGTGGCTGCAACGAGCGATCGGCGTGCCGTGGTGGTACTACCTGCTGGCAGTCACGTGGCCCGCGCTGTCGCTCGCGATGATCCGCTCGCTGTACGAGCACCGCGCCGCACGGCATCCGAAGGCGCGCATCGCGATCAACGAAGCCGGCTTCGCGATGCGGCTGCTGTACCTGAACAACAACTATCACCTCGTCCATCACGACCTGCCGAAACTGCCGTGGTACGACCTGCCGCGCGCGTACCGGATGCGGCGCGACGCGTATGCGGAAAAGTGCGGCGGCTTCGTGATCCGCGGCGGGTATCGCGAGCTGCTGGCGCGCCACGCGTGGACGCCGACCGATGCGCCCGTGCATCCGTTCGATCAGGGCACGGCATCGCCGTCGACGGGTGGCGGGGTGAAGGTGGCGGTGGTCGACAAGGTGCTGCAGATCAGTACGTGACGTTCGACGGCGCCGCACGTCGTAGTGAAGCCGCCCGATTCGACGATACAGGCGCAAGGCCGCACGCCATGCCGATCCGTCCGCGCCGGCGCGGATTCCTTACGAAATGCCGACAAGGCAGAGGCGCGTCGGCGAATTGCCAATCGCGTAGGCAATGCCCAGAATGGCGGGTCATCCGGGGTTCGCAAAACAAGCCATTCGCCCCGGCTCCGCCCGTGGCCGGGCATCCCACTCTCCGACGACGATGCAACCGAACACCCCGCCCGGCGCGATCCGCGCGATCGGCAACGACTGGTCCGTTTCCGCGATCACCGCGGGGTTTCTCGCGGTGCTGATTTCCTACGCGGGCCCGCTCGCGATCTTCTTCCAGGCCTCGCAGGCGGCTCACGCGTCGAACGCGATGGTGTCGTCGTGGGTCTGGGCGATCTCGATCGGCGCGGGCGTATCGGGCCTGTTCGCGAGCTGGAAGCTGAAGGTGCCCGTCGTGACCGCGTGGTCGGCGCCCGGCACCGCGCTGCTCGTCGGCCTGTTTCCGCAACTGACGCTCAACCAGGCCATCGGCGCGTACATCACGGCCGCGCTGATCATCCTGCTGATCGGTGTGACCGGCTATTTCGACCGGCTCGTGCGCCACATTCCGCGCGGCATCGCGTGCGGGATGATGGCCGGCATCCTGCTGCCGTTCGGCACGCATGCGTTCGCCGCCGCATCGGAACAGCCTGCGCTCGCGTTCGGGATGATCGCGGCCTACGTGATCTTCAAGCGTCTGCTGCCGCGCTACAGCATCGTGCTCGTGCTGCTCACCGGCGCCGCGCTCGCGACCCTGCTCGGCATGACGCATCTCGGCAACGTGTCGCCGAGCGTCGCGCGGCCGATCTTCATCTCGCCCGAATGGACGCTCGGCACGACGCTCAGCCTCGCGCTGCCGCTCGTCGTCGTCAGCCTCACCGGCCAGTTCCTGCCGGGGATGACGATCCTGCGCGTGTCCGGCTATCACACGAGCGCGCGCCCGATCATCACGGCGACCAGCGTGATGTCGCTCGTCGTCGCGTGCTTCGGCGGGATCACGATCGTCGTCGCGGCGATCACCGCCGCGCTCTGCACGGGCAAGGACGCGCACGAGGATCCGGACCGGCGATACGTCGCCGGGCTCGCGAATGGCGCGTTCTACCTGATCGGCGGACTCTTCGCGGGCACGATCGTCACGGTGTTCTTCGCGTTGCCGAAGGCGTTCGTCGCGATCCTCGCGGGGCTCGCGCTGATCGGCGCGATCGGCGCGAACGTGCACGGGATCTTCGAGGACGAGAACCACCGCGAAGCGTCGGTGATCACGTTCCTCGCGACCGCGTCGGGGATGACGTGGCTCGGGCTCGGCGCCGCGTTCTGGGGGATCGTGATCGGGTCGCTTTCGTATGTGGTACTGAACAAGGTGCGGCGCCCCGCGTGATACACGTTGCGACCGTCATGCATGCCGCTCGGCGCCGCTGCGATCATCGCGCGTGCTGGCGCACCAGTTGCGCGAGCGCGTCCGCCAGCGTCGTCGTGCCGTAAAGCCGCTCCGACACGCCGGCCTCGACGTCGATCTGCCCGGCGTTGTGCACGTCGTACAGATCGACGATCAGTTGTGCATGGCGTTCGCTGAGGCCCGCGCGCAGCAGCGTCTCGTTCCAGGTGTCGCGCGGCAACTCGTGCGCGACGATCGCGCGGCCGGCCGCCGTGCCGAGCGTATCCGCGATCGCCGTCACGCTCACCCGCCGCGGCCCTTCGATGCTGACGATGCGCGGCCTGTTGCCGCCTTCGGGCGCATCGAGCAGCAGCCGCGCCGCGACGACGCCTACATCGGGCGCCCAGACCGTCGGAAATACCTTGGCCACCGGATGATGAAAGCTCGGCAGCACACCGGTACCGAGCGCGACCGGCAGGATCCGCGTCCAGTTCTGCAGATGCTCGGCCGAACGCAGCAGCGTCAGTTGCGTCGGGATCGTCCTGAGCCGTTCCTCGAAGTGATGAAAGAGGCGCGTGATGCCCGTGTTGCCGTCGCGCTCCGCGCCGTAGTCCGACAGCGCAAGCAACGCCGCCGGCGGGTTCGCGGCGAGCGCGGCGGTCGCGACGTCGATTGTCCGCTCCATCGTCGCGGCAGGATCGGGGTCGGCGACGGGCACCGGGCATAGCATCTGCACGGCCTGCGCGCCGTCGATCGCCGACGCGACCGCGCGCTCATCCGTCAGCGCCGCGATCGCCACGTCGCAGCCGAGCTGCGCGAAACGCTCACGATGGCGCACGTCGTGCAGCACCGCGCGCACGGGATGGCCTGCGTTGCGCAAGGTTGTTACGGTCGACAAACCGACGTTGCCTGATGCACCGAAGATCACGAACACGATCTGCTCCTGGGGGATGAAGGTGTGGTGATTGTCTGCATGCGCGGCCGGGACGGCGCGCAGGGAGGGATGATTCGGACAGGAAAGGATGAAGGATTGTGTGGTGGTGGCGGCGACGCGTATTGCCCGCTTCGTTGCCGCTCACTTTGAATCGTACGGTCTGCCGATGACGGACAGCGACACGCCTGTGATGAATGAACCGTTCACGCAGAAGGCATTGCGGCTCAACAGGCCGACGGTGCAGCGGTAAGTGCGCCGTTGCAGTCGCGTTTTCTGCATTTGAACGACTGGCACGGCGAAGAAATTGTGAGCTTTGATCCGTACGCCATCCCGCCGGCAACGCCGGCTGGATGAACGCGCGTGGGCCGGTGCGTTACGGTATGGGCACCGGCCGCCAATGACCGCTATGCGTGCGCCGCCGGGCGAGCGCGCGAGCGCGCACGCGTTGGTGCGGGAGCAGGCGCCGACGCCGATTCGGCCGCTGGCGCGGCCGGAGCTACGGTCAGGTGCAATCCCAGCGCGCTGACAACCTTCATGATCGTTGCGAATTCGGCGTTTCCACCTTCCGACAGTGCGCGGTAGAGCGCTTCACGCTTCACGCCAGATTCGCGCGCCAGCGCCGTCATACCGCGTGCCTTCGCGACATTCCCGAGCGCGGCCTGGATCAGCCGCGGATCCCCATCTTCGAACGCTTGCGCCAGGTAGTGACGAATCGTTTCCTCGTCCTTCAGGTACTTCGAGCCGTCGAATTCGGCCAGTTCGCTTATTTTCATACTCAATCCTCCAGTTCGCCGGCGATTTGCTTCGCCACCCTGATGTCCTTCTTCTGGGTCGACTTGTCCCCACCGCACAACACCACGACGATGATTTTCCCGCGTCGCACGAAGTAGGCTCGATATCCCGGCCCTACATCGATCTTCATTTCGTTGACGCCGTCGCCGACTGCCCGCCATTGGCCGAGGTTGCCGAGCTTTGCCCGCTCGATGCGCAAGTTGATCGCCGCGCAACCGACAGGGTCGCGAAGCCCATCGAGCCATTCATCAAATTGGGGAGTGGTCAGGACTTTGAACATGAAGCCATTGTAACCCATAGGGGACAATTTGGCTGCCGAATTTTCTCAATCTCACGCTCGCTGGTCCAACATGGTTGGTCCTGGGACATGCCGTTGCACGCACTGGAGATCGGTGCACACGCCCGCTGCACGGCGCTTGCGTGATCGACGAAGGCGCCACAGATTTCAGCGTCGACGGCAAGCCAGCCGCATCCGACGGGCACTAGACTCCATGCGCGCGACGTTAAGCTCTTCGAGCTGCTACTCCAGACGAACATAAACCGCGCAGCAGATCGAGCATCAGAGCTCGATCCCGGCGAGAGAATCGACACTCACACGTCGCCCCCGCTACCCTCACCACCATAAGCCAGCCGCAGCCCGCCCCGAGCCCCCGACCGCACAATCTCCATCGGCGTCGCGCCCAGCACGCGATTCATCCAGTTCGCCATGTGGCTCTGATGCGCGAACCCCGCTTCGAGCGCGATCTGGCTGATGCTGAGCCGGCCTTCGAGCAGCAGCGCCTTCGCGCGCTCGACCCGGCGCCGCACGACGTACTGGTGCACGGGCATCCCGAGCGTTTCGCGAAACAGCACCTTGAAATGCGGCACGCTGATCGACACGAGTGCCGCGAGTTCGGCAAGCGTCAGGCGCCGGTCGAGGTTCGCTTCGACATAATCGATCACGCGCGCCGCCGCTTTCGGCGCAAGCGAGCGCCGGCGCTCGCGGAACGCCGGCTGGCCGTCGACCAGCCTCGCGACGAGCGCCGTGCACAGGCTTTCGGCGTAGAGCGGGTCCGACGCGTCTTCCGCTTCGAGCTCGGCGGCCATCGCCCACGCGATATGCTGCAGGCGCGGATCGCGCACCTGCAGCCGGCGGCGGATCTGCGCCTGCGACGGCTTCAGTTCGAGGTGCTCGATGGTGCGCCGCACGAACGTGTCGCTGAGCATGATGTGCAGGATCCGGCAGTCGGCGCTGTCGGTCCACTGGCCGGGCAGGCCGGCCGGAATCACGTCGACGTCGCCATGCGCCTGGATGCGCGACACACGCTCGCCGTCGCACACGCAGTCCGCGCGAACGGGCCCGCCGATGTGCACGCCGATGCGGTGATGGTCGGCCGCCGGAATCCGGTACGTGCCGGCGCGAATGTCGAGCAACGCCGCGCCGAAGCCCCGCCAGCCGAGCCCGCGGCTGGAACGCAGGCTGACCGGCACGCCGTTGTCCGGCGGCGCGGCAAGAATCGCATCGCTCATGGCTTGGCTCCACCAGATCGTGTATCGAACGCGCATTGTGACGCGTTTTCGGCCGGCGTGCCGGGCCTGCGGGGGCTGTATCCGGACGGACAGAAAAAGATCATCCGTTTCTGCTCAGGACGATCCTTGCGTGCGCGCCGGCAGGCGACGCGACGCTTACGATCGCACCATCCGACACCTACGGAGACCGTCATGCCCCATTGCTGTCCGCAACGCGCCGCGCTCACCGCGCCATCGCCGTCCTCTGCCACCCGCCCTTCATCCGGCCCGCGTTCCCGCAACGCCAGCACCGCCATCGCCGCCTGGTGCCTGCGTATCGTCGGCTGGTATCGGCTCGAACGGCTGCTCGCGTCGATTCCCGACAGCAACGACGACTTCGGGCTAGTCTGACCGAGCGGCCGCCCGGCCGACGTCATCCACCTACTTGCGCCGCCGCTCGTGCGGCGCCACCGTCGCGCCGTCGATCACCGGCGCGCCCTGCTTGATCAGGAAGTCGCGAAACAGCCCCGTCACCTGCGAGATTCGCCGGTCGGCGAGCGTGACCACATACCATTCGCGCTCGATCGGGTTGCCGGGGAACGGCAGTTGCCCGAGCAGCCCCGTGCGCAGTTCGAGTGCACATGCGTGCAACGACAGGAACGCAATGCCGAGCCCCGCTTCGGCCATCTGCTTGATGGCCTCGTTGCTCGACAATTCGGACCCCACATGGAAGCGGTAGCCGGCCGTCTTGAACAGGCTCTCGACGGTCGAGCGCGTGCCCGCACCGCGTTCGCGCACGAGCAGGTGCGCGGATTCGAGATCCTTCAGCGCGACGCGCTTGCGCTGCATCAGCGGATGGCCGGGTGCCGCGACGAACACCATCGGATGCTTCGCGAACTCGACCGCGTGCGTGCGCAGCTCCTTCGGCGCGCTGCCCATCACCGCGAGATCGATTTCATGCGTCGCGAGCATGCGGATGATGTCGTCGCGGTTGCCGACCTTGAAATACGTCTTCACATGCGGGCGCGTCGCGGTGAATTTGACGAGCAGCGGCGGGATCAGGTACTCGGCCGTCGTGATCGCGCCGATCCGCAGCGTACCGCCGAGATCGCCTGTCAGCGCGGCCACTTCGTCGCCGGCCTCGCTCCACAGATGCAGGATCTCGCGCGCATAGCGCGACACGATCTCGCCGGCCGCGGTCAGCTGCACGCCGCGCCCCACCCGCTGCAGCAACGCGGCGCCCACGGCCTCCTCGAGCAGGCGAACCTGCAGCGACACGGCCGGCTGCGTCAGGTTCAACTCCTCGGCCGCGCGCGACACGCTGCCGAGCCGCGCAATCATGTCCAGCGCCTTCAACTGCCGGAACGTCGCGGTCTTTCCTATAAGTGAATACATATGAGTCGCTTATAAACATTAAATTGTTCGACTGGGTTCGAAACTATATCGTCGGTTCTTGAGCAATGTCATCCGAATCGTCATCAGCGGGAGCCCAACATGGACAACATCACGCCCAACCTTGCAACGGACCGCGCGCCGCGCATGCCGCGCATCGTGATCGTCGGCGGCGGCGCCGGCGGCCTGCAGCTCGCCACGCGTCTCGGCGATACGGTCGGACGCCGCGGGCAAGCCGAAGTCGTGCTCGTCGATCGCTATCCGACGCACTTCTGGAAGCCGTTGCTACACGAAGCCGCATCGGGCCATCGCGACCCGGCATCCCACACGATCGAATACGCGGCGCAGGCCAAGCGCCACGGCTTCCGCTTCGTGCAGGGCGCGCTGCAGCAGGTCGACCGCGCGGCACGCACGGCGACGATCGCGGGCGTGCAGGACGCGGACGGCACGGAAATCCTGCCGCAGCGCGAGCTCGGTTATGACGATCTCGTGCTGGCGGTCGGCAGCGTGACGAACTTCTTCAACGTGCCGGGCGCCGCACGCCATGCGCTGCCGCTCGAAAACCTCGACCAGGCCGAGGATTTCCGCCGCAAGTTTCTCGCGGCCTGCACGAAGGCGAATCATCAGGCCGAGCAGCATCCGGCGAAGCGCGCGGCGCCGATCTGCATCAACGTGATCGGTGCGGGCGCGACGGGCGTCGAGCTGGCCGCCGCGCTGCGGCACGCGATCCAGCAACTGACGACGTACCGCTTCAAGGCGCTGGTGTCCGCGCGCGACGTGCACATCCGGCTGATCGAAGGCGGCCCGCGCATCCTGCCGGCGCTCGACGCGCGGCTGTCCGCGAAGATGCATGCGCAGCTTCGCGCGCTGAACGTCGACGTGCTGACCGATACGCGCGTCGCGGAAGTGAGCGCCGATGCCGTGACGACCGCGACGGGGGAACGGCTCGAGAGCGACATCACGATCTGGGCGGCCGGCGTCGCGGGGCCTGCGATCCTGCGGGAGATCGGCGACATCGCGCTCAATCGCTCGAACCAGGTGATCGTGACCGACACGCTGCAAACGCCCGACGATCCGCACGTGTATGCGTTCGGCGACTGCGCCGCGTGCCCGTCGGCCGGCGCGAGCGGCTTCCTGCCGCCGCGCGCACAGGTCGCGCACCAGCAGGCCGTGTATCTGGTCCATGCATTCGCACGCCGCGTCGCCGGCAAGCCGGTGGCCGGCTTCACGTTCCGCGATGCGGGCACCGTCGTGTCGCTCGGGCACGCCGGCGCCGTGTACCAGGCCGACCTCGGCGTGCGTTCGCGCTCGCTGATCGTCGACGGGCTCGCCGCGATCGGACTGTACAAGTTCCTGTACCGCAAGCACCTGTTCAGCGTGTACGGCACGAAGCGCGCGCTGTTCCAGTCGCTGAGCCACTGGCTGCAAAGCCGCAACCAGCCGTCGATCAAGCTGCACTGATCGCCTGCCGACACGCGACAGCGCATGACGGCGTATCGGGCACGCATCGCCCGATACGCCGTTTTTTTCACATGCATATGACCGGTGCATGCGCAACGTGCGCGAGTTTGGTGCATCACATTGAAAGCTGTCGATACGATGCATTGCGTGAAAAAACATTGCGCGACACGCATCCCGCGCCCACGCTGGCTCACAACCCGATTCATTAGTCGAATCGTATGAGTCGGATAAAAATATTAATTGGTTGCATATTCCGGATCGACGCTAAGGTGTGTGGCATTCCCGTCGGCGAACGGATCATCACGTTTCTGAAGAGGAATCACCGTGGTTATCGAAGCCATCGTCACCCGTCTCGACGCTGCATTCGCACAGATCGAAGCAACACCGGATTCGCGCGAATCGCGCCATCAGCGCGACGCAATCATCCAGTGGCTCGTCCGTGCGTCGGAAGAAGGATATCGACTCGGTCTCGTCACGACGCTGCCGGCCGCACGGCTCAGCGACATGTTCGAAGGCCAGTTCGGCCGCGCGAACCTCGACCGCTTCTCGGTCGTCGTCACTGACGCCAATCAGCAGGACTCCGGATCAAACCAGCATCCTTTCGACGTGGCGCTTCAAGCGCTCGGCGTGCCGCCCGAACGTGCGGTGGCGATTGCGAGCAGCGAACCCGAACGCCGCGAAGCCGAGCATTTCGGTCTGTCGCGCTGCGTGAACATTACCGATACGGTGCGCTCGATCGCATCGGCCGGCCTGCACTGAACGCCGGCACACGGGCCGGCGGCAGCCGGCCATCGTCGATCGGGCCGCAATCCGACGATTGCCCGACTCGATCCTGACATTCCGCCGTCAAAGTCGCTTGCAACACTTCCGGGCTCGACCGATCTCTCCCGGAAACGGAACGACGCGATACCGCATCGTCCCGCCCGTTACACGCCACGATGACACGCCCGACCCACACCACCGCCGCACTCGCAATCGCCTGCCTGCTGCTTGCCGCCTGCGGCGGGGAAACCTCGACACCGCCCGCCACGTCGACCGACAACAGCGGCTCGACGCCCACACCGCAGCCGCAACCTCAGCCAACGCCGGTTCCCGCAACCTACTACCAGACGAAGACGCCGTACCGCCCGCAGCAGGACGCCGCGACGTACGAAGCGCCGCCCGCCGGCTACGCGCCTGTCTACGCCGAACTCGTCGCACGCCACGGCTCGCGCGGGCTGTCGGGCTTCAAGTACGACGGCGCGATCTACGCGATGCTGGTCAAGGCCGAGGCCGACGGCGCGCTGACCGCGCTCGGCGCGCAGCTCAAGGCCGATACGTACGCGATGATGAAGGCCAATGCGCTGCTCGGTTACGGTGTGCCGGGCATCTCGACGCCCGGATACGGCAATCTCACGCAAACCGGCATCCGCGAACACCAGCAGCTCGCCGCGCGTCTCGCGCAGCGGCTGCCCACGCTGTTCTCGGCGGGCAACCGGCAGGTTGTCGTCGTCAACTCGGGCCAGGATCGCGCGGTCGACAGCTCGACGTTTTTCTCCGCGGCGCTCGTCGCCGCGCAGCCGGCGCTGGCCGCCGCGATCATGCTGCCGGCCGCGCCGTCCGGCTATCCGGCGAACGCACCGGCCGCGCAGCCGGCCGGCACCAACCGCTTCCTGCTGTATTTCCATTCGCTGAAACCGGCCACCGATCTCGTGACCGATGCGAGCGATCCGAACTACGCGACCTATCAGGCAAGCCAGGCCTACCAGGCCTACGCGAACGACGCGACGGTGGCCGCGAAGCTGAAGGCGATCAAGGCCGCACCGCAAGCGGCCGACGTTGCGCTAACGGTGCTGTCCGCGCTGGTGTCGCCGGCATTCATCGCGAAGCTCGGCACCGACGGCTACACGTTCGCGAACACGGGAACCCATGCATTCACGTCGGCGGACGGCAAATTCACCAACACGCTGAAGGGCGACGGCAAGACGAAGATCGCGACGGCCGTCGATGCGGCGAACGTGCTGTACAACCTGTTGCAGATCGCGCCTGCGATGAAGGCGGAAACCGGCGGCGTCACGATGGAGAAATACATCGGCGCGGAGCAGGCGCAGTATCTGGCCTATCTGCAGGATGCCGAGGACTACTACCAGAAGGGGCCCGGCATCCAGGAAGCGAACCCCGTCACGTACCGGATGGCGAAGGTGCTGCAGGACGACTTCTTCGGCGAAGTCGACGCGATCGCGCGCGGCGACCTGACCCGCGCCGCGAAGCTGCGCTTCACGCATGCGGAGATCGTGATTCCGTTCGCGTCGATCATGAACCTGAAGAACGTGTTCGTGCCGACGCCGCAGGCGCAGACCTATACCTATGCGAACAACCCGTGGCGCGGCGACCAGGTGTCGCCGATGGCCGCGAACGTGCAGTGGGATGTCTATCGCAACGGGTCGCGGCTGATCGTGAAGATGCTGTACAACGAGCGCGAGACGGATTTCCAGGCCGCGTGCGACGGCGCGAAGATCGCGCCGGGCAGCCACTTCTATGATTACGCGGGGCTGAAGCAGTGTTACGGGTATCAGTGATGTGACGCGCGGTGCACGCGTCGCGCGCGGATGAGAGGATGAGCGGGGCGCCGCGGCATCGACGAACTCGCGTCCGCCCGCGCTGTCGAACATGCATCGCCGGAGATTCCCATGAAACGCGTTGCCGCTGTCGCTGTCCTGACCCTGCTTGCCGCCGTCAGCTTGCCGGCAGCCGCCGGCGCATCATCGTCCGGCGCCGATGCGCCGGTTCCGGTTCAAGCAAACGCAAAAAATTGCGTCCCGTCCCGAGACGCCGCGCACACCCCCCGCTTCCCGTCGAAGGCGCCGCCGATCCGCGTATGCGTCGGCGATTCCGACACGCAACTGAACCTGCCGTGGTTCCTGACCAATGTCCTCACCGCGGTCGACACGCACCAGTCGCCCGGCGACCTGCTTCACAAGATGCGCAACGATTTCTGAATCGCGGCCGGTGCGACGCGCCGGCACCTCATCGATCATCCGACCAGACCGCTTCAGCACCTGCATGGACGTGCCTGCGATACCGGCCCGCATCGCGGGATCGGCACTGCGATCGAGCGGCCCCGGCCATTCCTGTCGTTCACCTTTCGACAGCAGCGACCACTCATGCACCCGGCATCGAATCGACGAAAACCGCGCCGCGCAGAAATATTTCCTGTCGAGATGTAATCACAAAATTACACCATTTGTTGAATAACAATATTCCGGAATCTCGCGTCGCGCCTTATACTTGGCGCGCACCATCCTCGTGCCAAGAGAAGGTGTCTTTCGTCCCGGCCGCACGACCCTGTGGCCGGGGTTTTTTTTCGGTGTGCTCCGTCAACGTACATGCGCAACAGGCACATGTCATGGACGCGAGCCGCGGGATGAATGGCCGATCGCGAGGTGCTGCCGCCCATGGCCCTCGCGACCGTTGAATCGATTAGCATCGGGATATCGGCGCGCGCGCGCCGTATTTATTGCCGGACCCGGCATGACGCATGCTTGCCGTTTGCGCATCGACCGGTTCGGCCTGCGTCTCCATGCGAACAACACGAAAGGCAACTGCGGGAATGTCGGCGCTCACGCCAGGCTCTAAGCCAGTTTTCCAGCGCAGCGGCGCGTGGCCGCGGGTTGTCTTTTTCGTTGCGCTAATCGTTTGCGTGCTCGTGCCGACCTTGGCGATCGTGCTTGCCGATCGCTACGCGCGCGATGCCGTCACCACTCACGAGCGCGTCACCGCGAACGATATCGTGGCATCGGTGGACCGCATCCTCGACGGCGTTCGTCTGCGACATGCGGACGAACTGACCGCGCTCGTCGGGCGGCCATGCGCGACGATATTCCGGACGCTGGCCGAAGTGGGCACTCGCCTGCGCTACCTGCGTGCCGTCGGGTTGGTGAACCACGGTCGCGTCACGTGCTCGTCGGCGCTCGGCGCGATCGACGTGCCGCTCGACGCATACACGCGCGAGCCGGAACCGGGATCGACAATCGTCACGCTGTTGCGCCAGACACCGTTTCAGCACGGCATTCCGGCGCTGTCCGTGTTTCGCGCCACCGCGCGCGGCGCAGGTGTTCTCTACCTGATCGAAGGCGACTACGTGGCCGACGCGCTCGCGCGCGGCGCCCATCACGGCACGGAAACCGCGATGCTGTCGATCGCAGGTTCGGGCCATCTCGACCAGCATGGAAAGTACGCGCCGGAATCGGACGCGGGCCTCGCAGACGGAAGCATGATCGCGTCGCACCGATGGCCGTTCACGGTGTCGGTCGCCGCGTCGACGCACTACGCGTCGCAGGTCCAGCGCCACTATCGGTTGATCTGCATGACGATCGCGCTGCTCGCCGATGGCCTCGTGATGGCCGCCTACCTGCTGGCGATGGCGCCGCGGCGGCTGTTGCTGAAGGCCGTTCGCCAAGCGCTCAGGCGCAACGAGTTCCATGTCGTGTACCAACCGATCGTCGACGTCCGGACGTGCAGGACAGTCGGCGTCGAGGCGCTGCTGCGCTGGCACCATCCGAAATGGGGGGCAATCAGCCCGGCCCTGTTCATCCCGCAGGTCGAATCGAGCACGATCCTGCCGAAGGTGACCGAATTCGTGCTGCGGACGGCAGTGTCCGAATTGACCGCGCTGACGCCGTCCGTGCCGCTGCGCATCGCCGTGAACGTCTCGCCGAAGGATCTCGAAAGCGCGCGATTCGTGTCCATCGTCGACGAAGCAATCCGCTCGCTGCCGCCCGGCTTTACGCTGGTACTCGAAGTCACCGAGCGCATCCTGCTCGAAAAGAACGCACGGACCACCGCGATATTCCATGCGCTCAGGTCGAAAGGCGCGAAGTTCGCGATCGACGATTTCGGCACGAATCACAGCAATCTCGACATGCTGTCGCGCTTTCCGTTCGACTACGTGAAGATCGATCGCCAGTTCATCGCACGACTGAGCGATGGCGGCGCAGGGCTGATCGAGGGGATCGCCGCCGTCGCGCATTACTACGGCTTGAAGATCATCGCCGAAGGCGTGGAGACCGAAGCACAGCATTGCGCGCTGGAGGCGATCGGGATTCAGTATGCGCAAGGCTACCTGTATCAATGGCCGCAGCGGGCGGCGAACCTGAGGCGCGATTGCGCATGGGCGTAGCGGCGTTGCCGCCGAGGTGTGCGGCCATATTGCGCGCACCTCGAACGCTCAATCCTGCGCGACCGCCGCCCGCTCGATGCCGGCCGCTTCCGGGCGATGCCCGAGCCGCGCCGAAATCGCCTGCCCCGATTCCTTCAGCAATGCGATGTAATGCGCCTTCGTATCCGCGCCGCAGCGCATCGTCGGAAACGAAATCGACAGCCCCGCGATCACGCGGCCGAAACGATCGAACACGGGCACGGCAAGACACATCAGGCCGTCTTCCTGTTCTTCGTTATCCTCGCCGTAGCCCTGCTGCCGCACATGCGGCAGGATGCTCGTCACCGCGTCCGCCGACGACAGCGTCTTCGCGGTCGACTTCCTGAATTCGATGCCGGCCAGCACCGCGCGCGCCTCGTCGGGCGACATCCACGCGAGCAGCACCTTGCCGATCGCCGTGCTGTAGAGCGGATTGCGCCGGCCGATCCGCGACTGCATGCGCAGCCCGTAATCGGCGTCGATCTTGTGGATGTAGATGATCGCGTCCTCGTCGAACGCGCCGAGGTGCACGGCTTCGCGCGTCAGTTGCCCGATGCGGCGCATCTCGAGATCGGCCTCGCGCACGAGGTCCACGCTCTCCAGCGCCTTGCTGCCGAGCTCGAACAGCCTGATCGTCAGCCGGTAGCGGTCGGTCTCGCCTTCCTGCGCGACATAGCCGAGCGTCTTGAGCGTTTGCAGGAAGCGATGGACCGTCGTCTTCGACATGCCGAGCTGTTGCGACAGCTCGCTGATGCCGATCTCGCGGCGATCGCCGAGCGCCGCGAGGATCGTGAAAACCTTCCCGACGGCCGCGACCGAATCGACCTTCTCCACGGCGCCGGCCGCCGACGGGTCGGCCGCCGGACGGCCGGCCCGCGGTGCCATGTTCGCCTGATCGCGCTTGCGCTGCGTGGGCGTTGCTGTCATGTCCGTGAATCCATGAGATGCGAATCGAGAGAGCATAACGCGTCCGCCGCGCGATACGGTCAGCGCGCGAGCCACCCGCCGTCGACGGCGAGCGTGTGGCCGTGCACGTAGTCCGACGCACGCGATGCGAGGAACACGGCCGCGCCCGCGAGATCGTCGGGCACGCCCCAGCGGCCAGCCGGGATGCGGCCGAGGATTTCGTCGCTGCGCCGAGTGTCCTCGCGCAGCTGCGCGGTGTTGTCGGTCTCCATGTAGCCGGGCGCGATCGCGTTCACGTTGATGCCGCGCGCGGCCCATTCGTTCGCGAGCAGCCGCGTGAGGCCCAGCACGCCGCTCTTCGACGCCGTGTACGACGGCACGCGGATGCCGCCCTGGAACGACAGCATCGACGCGATGTTCACGATCTTGCCGCCGCGCCCCTGCCGCAACATCTGCCGCGCAACCGCCTGCGACAGAAAGAACACGCTCTTCAGGTTCACGTCGACGACGGCGTCCCAGTCCGCCTCGGTGAAATCGAGCGCGTCGCAGCGGCGGATCATGCCCGCGTTGTTGACGAGGATGTCGACGTGACCGAACGCATCGACCGCGCCGCCGACGATCCGCTCGACCGGCTCCAGCGTCGACAGGTCCGCGCGCACGTCGACGAAGCGCCGCCCGGCCGCTGCGACGCGTGCCGACGTCGCATCCGGCGCCGAGCGGTTCGCACCGACGATGTCGCAGCCGGCCGACGCGAGCGCGACAGCCATCGCCGCGCCGAGCCCCGTGTTGCAACCGGTGACGATCGCGACCTTGCCGGTCAGGTCGAACAGGCCGGCGAACGCGGAACGCGCATCGGCGGAAGGAAGATCGGGGTTGTCGCGTTTCATGGTGTCAGCGCAGGTCGGCGACGGCGATATGGTCCATGTCCTTGAACACCTGGTTCTCGCCGACCATCCCCCAGATGAACGTGTACGCCTTCGTGCCGACGCCCGAGTGGATCGACCAGCTCGGCGAGATCACCGCCTGCTCGTTGTGCACGACCACGTGGCGCGTTTCCCGCGGTTCGCCGAGCATGTGGAACACGGCCGCATCGTCGGCGAGGTTGAAGTAGAAATACACCTCCATCCGGCGCTCGTGCGTATGGCACGGCATCGTGTTCCACAGGCTGCCCGGCTCGAGCTTCGTCATCCCCATCGACAACTGGCACGTGGGCAGCACGTCGGGCACGATGAACTTGTAGATCGTGCGGCGATTGCTCGTCGCCGCATCGCCGAGCGTTTCGGGCAACGCCTGCGCAAGCGTGATGGTGCGCGTCGGATACGCGGTGTGCGCGGGCGCGCAGTTCACGTAGAACTTCGCGGGATGCGCGCGATCGTCGCTGCCGAATACAACGCCCTGCCCGCCTTGCCCGATGTAGATCGCCTCCTCGGTACCCACCGCGTGACGCTGCCCGTCGACCTCGACCCAGCCGGGCCCGCCGATGTTGATCGCGCCCAGTTCGCGCCGCTCCAGCAGATGGCTCACGCCCATCGCGGCGCCGAGCGACGCGGGCACCTCGACCGGCCGCGTGGCCGGCCACGCGCCGCCGACGATGATGCGGTCGATATGGCTGTAGGTGAGCGACAGCGCGTCCGGCGCGAACAGGTTTTCCACCAGGAAATGCCGGCGCAGGCCGGCCGTATCGAGCGCTTTCGCGTGTTCGCTGTGTATGCCCTGCCGCACTTCCATGCCGGTTCTCCGTGGGGGATGGACACGCCGCCGATGCCTGTGCGGCCGACGGTCATACGATGAATTGAAGCACAAATTTTGCAGATTCGGAACGACGAACCGAATTCTTCGCGTCGCGCCACTGTGCAATTAATCCATTTTTTATCAGCAATTTATTGAATTACGGGTATACGACTATCCGACAAATTCATAAAAACGGACCGACGTTCCGAATCATGTCCTATAGTCAGTCAGCAGACATCATTTGACAACGGGACGCATCGACGTCCGCGGAGGAGATGTGAAGCTGAAACAGGCCATCGACCGCATTCCCGGCGGGCTCATGCTGGTCCCGATGCTGCTCGGCGCGTGCGTGCATACGTTCTCGCCGAATGCCGGGAAGTATTTCGGCTCGTTCACCAACGGCCTGATCGCGGGCACGGTGCCGATCCTCGCCGTGTGGTTCTTCTGCATGGGCGCGACGATCAACCTGCGCGCGACGGGCGTCGTGCTGCGCAAATCGGGCACGTTGCTCGCGACGAAGATCGTGGTCGCGTGGCTCGCGACGTTGATCGCCGCGCGGTTCATCCCCGACGACGGCATCCGGACGGGCCTGTTCGCGGGCCTGTCGCTGCTCGCGATCACGACGTCGATGGACATGACCAACGGCGGCCTCTATGCGGCCGTGATGCAGCAGTACGGCAGCAAGGAGGAAGCCGGCGCGTTCGTGCTGATGTCGATCGAATCGGGGCCGCTCGTCAGCATGCTGATCCTCGGCGCGGCCGGCGTCGCGGTGTTCGAGACGCGGCTGTTCGTCGGCGCGGTGCTGCCGTTCCTGATCGGCTTCACGCTCGGCAACCTCGATGCGGACCTGCGCGAGCTGTTCGGGCGCTGCGTGCATCCGCTGATCCCGTTCTTCGGCTTCGCGCTCGGCAACGGCATCGATCTCAACGTGATCGCGAAAAGCGGCCTGCCGGGCATCGCGCTCGGGCTCGCGGTGATCGTCGTGACGGGTGTGCCGCTGATCCTCGCCGACAAATTCGTCGGCGGCGGCAACGGCACGGCCGGGCTCGCGGCGTCGTCGACGGCCGGCGCCGCGGTCGCGAACCCGGCGATCATCGGCGAGATGATTCCGAAGTTCAAACCGATGGTGCCGGCCGCGACCGCGATCGTCGCGACTGCGTGCCTCGTTACGGCGATACTCGTGCCGATTCTGACGGCGATGTGGGCGAAGCGGGCGGCGCGGATATCAGGGGCGCCGGTGATGGTTGCGGCAAGGACGGGGCGCGGTGGGGCGATCGAGCATGAGGGGCATGTTTGAGGGTGCCGGTTCGAGTCCGGTCCCCGGCACAGGTTTCGAGTCGGGCAATGTTCTACAGCGCTAGCCAGTAGCCGGTCACGGGAACGAATTGGGCACCGCTGATTGCCGGCGCGCTGCGATCGAGCGCAGCAACCGCGTGCCCATTCGGAACAAAGGATCGCCCCTCCCGCGCGCGAAGATTCGACGCCCAGCCCTCAACCGATGCGGCACACACAGGATGGCGCGTCGCACCGCGGCTTCCTGCCACCTGATGCCATATGCGCCCGCCATCGGCACGGACCGCGCCCAAGCGCTAAAATCCGCCGCCTGAGCATCCACGACGAGCAAGCGTTTTGACTGCGTTCGAGCAGGGTTTCATCCTTACCCGCCACTGGCGGGACACCGCGACCGGTATCGAGATCGAGTTCTGGCTGGCAACCGAGCACGGTCCGCGCCGCGTGCGGTTGCGCCCGCAGGAAGCCGTCGCGTTCATCCCGGCCGAACAGCAGGCGCTCGCCGAACGCACACTGGCCGGCGAGCGCGATGCGGAACTGCGCCCGCTCGCGCTGCGCGATTTCAGCCAGCGCCCGGTCGTCGGTCTCTATTGCCGGCGCTATCGCCACCTGTCCGGGCTCCAGAAGCGCCTCGCGGCGGCCGGCGTCGACGTCTACGAAGCCGACGTGCAGCCGCCCGACCGCTACGCGATGGAGCGCTTCATCACGGCATGCGTGCAGTTTCGCGGCCAGCCCGGCAACGACGACACGCTGACCGGCGGCGAGCTGAAGCCCGCGACCGGCTACCGCCCGGCGCTGCGCTGCGTGTCGCTCGACATCGAAACCAGCGTCCACGGCGAACTGTATTCGATCGCGCTCGAAGGCTGCGGGCAACGACAGGTCTACATGCTCGGCCCGCCGAACGGGGACGAAAGCGGCGACGCGAGCGCCGTCGACTTCCGCCTCGACTACTGCGACAGCCGGCCCGCGATGCTCGCGCGGCTGAACGACTGGTTCGACGAACACGATCCCGATGCGGTGATCGGCTGGAACCTCGTGCAGTTCGACCTGCGCATCCTGCATGCGCACGCGGAGCAATACGGCGTGCCGCTGAAGCTCGGGCGCGGCGGCAGCGTGCTCGACTGGCGCGCGCACGGCCAGCAGCCCGACCACTTCTTCGCGGGCGCGGCCGGCCGCCTGATCCTCGACGGCATCGACATGCTGAAATCCGCAACATGGACGTTCCCGTCGTTCAGCCTCGAATACGTGTCGCAAGCGCTGCTCGGCGAAGGCAAGTCGATCGACAATCCGTACCAGCGGATGGACGAAATCCAGCGCCGCTTCGACCACGACAAGCCGGCGCTCGCGCGCTACAACCTGAAGGACTGCGAGCTCGTCACGCGCATCTTCGACAAGGCCGACCTGCTGTCCTTCGCGCTCGAACGCGCGAGCGTCACCGGGCTCGCCGCCGATCGCACCGGCGGCTCGGTCGCGGCGTTCACGCACCTGTACCTGCCGCGCATGCACCGGCTCGGCTATGTCGCGCCGAACCTCGGCGACGTGACGGGACAAAACAGCCCCGGCGGCTTCGTGATGGATTCGCGCCCGGGCCTGTACGACTCGGTGCTCGTGTTCGACTACAAGAGCCTCTATCCGTCGATCATCCGCACGTTCCTGATCGATCCGGTCGGCTTGATCGAAGGGCTCGCGAACCCCGGCGACGACACATCGGTGCCCGGTTTTCTCGGCGCGCGCTTCTCGCGCACCGCACATTGCCTGCCCGATATCGTGCGGCGCGTGTGGGAAGGCCGCGACGACGCGAAGCGCCAGCGCAACGCGCCGCTGTCGCAGGCGCTGAAGATCATCATGAATTCGTTCTACGGCGTGCTCGGCTCGACGGGATGCCGCTTCTTCGACCCGCGCCTCGCATCGTCGATCACGATGCGCGGCCACGAGATCATGCATCGAACGCGCGAGCTGATCGAAGCTCAGGGTTACGAAGTGATTTACGGCGATACCGATTCGACGTTCGTCTGGCTCGGTCGCGCGCACGACGACGACGAAGCGGGACACAAGGGCCGCGCGCTCGTCGAGCACGTGAACCGCTGGTGGCACGCGCACCTGCGCGACCACTTCGGGCTCGAAAGCGCACTGGAGCTGCAGTACGAGCGGCATTACCGCCGGTTCCTGATGCCGACCGTGCGCGGTGCGGAAGAAGGCAGCAAGAAGCGCTACGCGGGCCTCGCGGCGACGGCCGACGGCGGCGAGGACCTTGTCTTCAAGGGGCTCGAAACGGTGCGCACCGACTGGACGCCGCTCGCGCAGCAGTTCCAGCGCGAGCTGTACCGGCGCGTGTTCCGGCGCGAGCCGTACCAGGATTTCATCCGCGACTACGTGCGGCGCACGCTCGCCGGCGAATTCGACGACCAGCTCGTCTATCGCAAGCGCGTGCGCCGGCCGCTGCGCGAATATGAGCGCAACGTGCCGCCGCATGTGCGCGCGGCGCGGATCGCCGACGAGTTCAACCAGGCGCACGGCAGGCCGTTGCAGTACCAGCGCGGCGGCTGGATCAGCTACGTGATGACGACGGCCGGCCCCGAGCCGCTCGAAACGATGCGCTCGCCGATCGACTACGCGTTCTACCTGAGCCGCCAGTTGCAGCCCGTCGCCGATGCGATCCTGCCGTTCCTGCGCGACGATTTCGAACGCGTCATCTCCGGGCAGGGGCAGTTGTTCGGCGATTGATGGAACGGCACTGCGCACGCCACCGCAACCTCTCCTCCCCCTGACGTCGATCTTCGTCGTGTTGCGCACGCACGTTCACTCTGACTCATCCTGCAACACAGCTGGTCAGGAATCGCCATTTATCCGGCCAGTCCGGGTTCCTAAACTTGTCTCGTCGGTTCAGCGAAACGAATTCGTGCCGAACCGCAACGAAATCATCTGAGGAAACCGTGAAATCCGTCATCGTCACCATCGTCGCCGCTACCGCCACCGCCCTTCTCGCCGCACCGGCCGCGTCGTACGCGCAGTCGTCGCACTCGACGCTCACGCGCGCGCAAGTGCGCCAGGAACTGCTCGACCTCGAATCGGTCGGCTACGAGCCGGTTGCCGGCGACGGCGACAACTATCCGGGCGACATCGTCGCCGCGCAGGAACGCCTGGCCGCCAAGCGCCTCGCCGAACGCAAGAGCGCGGAAGCCGCCTACGGGGCGAACGGCGCACCGGGCACGGATTCGGGCACGCCGGCGGTCGCGACAATGAAGCGGTAACGCGCTGCCGGTCGTTTCGGGGGCGCGCTCGTCCGGCTAAAATACCGGCCTGCCGCGCCTCCTGCCGCGGCCGGAGGACATCAATCATGACCGCACGTCGCGGAGCCGCGGTCGTCATCGCGCCCAACCACGAGACAGCCAGCCTGTCGAAAGCCCAGAAGACGTTCAATGCGCTCGTCGAGCAAATCGAAAAACGGCGTGAGCGTCTCGGTGCGTGGGAAGCCGTCATGCCGGTCTTCCAGAAAAAATTCGTCGACGGGCTGTTGCCGCTCGAACAGGCGTCGACGGCGTTGCGGATCCGGTTGCTCAATCTGCTCGACGACGCGTTCCTGCAGAAGGGACTAAGCAAGGCCGACCAGCGCACGCTGTCCGGGCTGATCGCCGATATGGCGCGCGACCTGCTCGACGTCAGTGACGACGCGGCGTTGAAAGTCATCTACAACCGGCACGGCACATCCCGCGACGACGGCCACGCAGCGGCCGCCCCGGCGCGGACGAAGCCGGAACCTGAACCGATACCCGCCGCCGAACCGGCAGACGATCTCGACACGCTGTCTCCCGACGAACTTGCCGAGCGCATGCAAGCCGAACAGGACGAACAGTTCAAGCGCGACATGGCCGCCCACGAGGCCCGCGAGGCACAGCGCGCGAAGCGCAAGAAAGCACCCCGGCAATCGGCCGCGCAGGCCCGACGCGAAGCCGAGCAGACCGAATCGAACAAGTCGATCCGCGAGGTCTATCGCAAGCTTGCCAGCGCGCTGCACCCCGATCGCGAATCCGATCCGCGGGAGCAGCAACGCAAGACCGTGCTGATGCAGCGGGTCAACCGCGCTTATGCGAAAGGCAATCTCCTGCAACTGCTGGAGCTGCAACTGGAGATCGAGCAGATCGACCGGCGCGCGATCGCCGGCCTCGGTGAAGATCGGCTGACGCGCTACAACGGCATCCTGGAGGAACAGATCCGCGAGCTGGATCAGGAGATTCTGCACGTCGAGACCGGTTTCCGGCGGACGTATGGAATCGCGCCGTCCGTCAAGCTGGCGCCCGATACCGTCGTCCGCATGCTCGCGCGCGACATTGCCGGCATGCAGCGCAGCAACCACGACCTGAACGCGGCGCTGCGCGAGTTCGACGATCCGGAAAAGGTCAGGGACTGGCTGAAAGGCATGAAGCGCCGGCAAGTATCCTCCCGCGTGGACGACGATCCGTTTTAAGCGCACACGCGCTCTGCCCGCAGAACGTCGAGCGTCACCGCGGCTCGCCCATCCCGCCCATCCCGCCCATCAGCGTCATCAACTGTTCGCGCAGCCACCGGCTGCCCTGATCCTGATCGGCGCTGCGATGCCAGTAGCAGAAGTAATCGAGGCCCGGCATCTCGAACGGCAGTTCGAAGATGCGCGCCGGATAGCGCTGCAGCAGCCGCAGCGGCGCCGTGAGCGCGAGATCGCCGCGCATCGCGATCAGCGGCGCGACCATGTAGTGCTGCACGCGCATCTGGATGTTGCGGCGCAGCCCGAGACGCGTCAATTCCGCGTCGACGTGCCCGCTGCCCTTGCGGCGGCTCGACACGTGGATGTGCCCCATCGACAGGTAGTCGTCCATGGTCAGCGTGTTGCCCTTGAACGGGTGATCGTCGCGGATCATGCACGCGTAGCGGTCGCGCACGAGCAGCGCCTGGTGCAGATGCGGATCGCCGATCAGCGGCGCGTCGATCGCAATGTCGACCGAGCCGTTCGCGAGCGCGGTGGCAACTTCGCGGCGGTCCATCGTGTAGCTGCGCACATGCATGCCGGGCGCATGCGTTTGCAGCAGTTCGCCGAGCGCCGGCAGCAGCAGCGCTTCGGTCAGGTCGCTCATGCTGAGCCGAAACACGCGTGCCGACGATGCGGGATCGAACACGTCGCCCTCGTGCGCACTCGAATCGAGCAGCTGCAGCGCCTCGCGCACGCGGCCGACGATGTTCTCGGCCATCGGCGTCGGCATCATCCCGGCCGGCGTGCTGACGAACAGCGGATCGTTCAGCGTCTTGCGCAGCCGCGCCAGCGCATTGCTGACGGCCGGCTGCGTGAGGTTCAGCACCTCGGCCGCCCGCGTCAGATTGCGCTTGTTGTAGATCGCCTCGAATACGACGAACAGGTTCAAATCAATCTTCGAAAGGCGCATCGCCGGATCTCCTTGCCGGCATCTTACGGCGTGCGCCATTCGTTCGTCCATGCCGGCCCCGCGAGCGGCACCACACGCGTTGCGCATCCCGGCGCGCCGCTCAATCGCGCGGCGGCGGCGTCAGGTAAGGCGCCGTCGAGCCCGGCTCGCCGTCCTTGATCTCCATCCGCGCGATCGCCTGCAGGTGCACCTCGTCCGGGCCGTCGGCGAAGCGCAGCGCGCGGCCCCAGGTCCACAGATCGGCGAGCGGCGTATCGGGGCTCAACCCCGCCGCGCCGAACACCTGCATCGCGCGGTCGCAGACGTCCGTATACACGGTCGGCACGAGCGCCTTGATCATCGAGATCTCCTTGCGCGCGGCCTTCGCGCCGACCTTGTCGATCATCCACGCGGCCTTCAGCACCAGCAGGCGCGCCTGGTCGATCTCGATGCGCGAGCGCGCGATCCATTCGCCGACGGTGCCGTGCCGGTTCAGCGGCTTGCCGAACGCGACGCGCGACTGCGCGCGGTCGACCATCAGTTCCAGCGCGAGTTCGGCCGCACCGATCGAACGCATGCAGTGATGAATGCGGCCCGGCCCGAGGCGTGCCTGCGCGAGCGCGAAGCCGCTGCCTTCGTCGCCGAGCAGGTTGCGCGCCGGCACGCGCACGTTGTCGAACGTGATCTCGCAGTGCCCTTCCGGCGCATGGTGATTGACCACCGTGATGTTGCGCACGATCGTCACGCCCGGCGTGTCGCGCGGCACGAGGATCATGCTCTGCTGCTGGTGCGACTCGGCGCCGGGATCGGTCTTGCCCATCACGATGAAGATCTTGCAGTTCGGATGCGCGGCGTTCGTGATGAACCACTTGCGGCCGTTGATCACGTACTCGTCGCCCGCGCGCTCGATGCGCGTCGTGATGTTCGTCGCATCCGACGACGCCACGTCGGGCTCCGTCATCGCGAACGCCGAGCGGATCTCGCCGCGCAGCAGCGGCAGCAGCCACTGTTCGCGCTGCTCGGGCGTCGCGAACATGTGCAGCAGCTCCATGTTGCCCGTGTCCGGCGCATTGCAGTTGAACACCTCCGACGCCCAGCTCACGCGCCCCATGATCTCGGCGAGCGGCGCGTATTCGAGGTTCGTCAGGCCCGTGCCGGGCTCGTCGCCCTTCAGGTGCGGCAGGAACAGGTTCCACAGCCCTTCCGCCTTCGCGCGTTCCTTCAGCTCCTCCATGAACGACACGGGATACTGGCCCGCATGCACTTCCTCGTTCCACTGACGGATGCGCGGCACGATGTGCGCATCCATGAACGCGCGCACGCGTTCGCGCAGTTCTTCCACTTTCGGGGTGTAGCCAAAGTCCATGATCGACTCCTCGAGATTCCTTGTTCGGTTCGGTCAGAAGGCCGAGACACCACCGTCGACGGCGACGGCCTGCCCGGTCAGATAAGTGTTTTCCTTCGCGCACAGCGTCAGCATCGTCGCGACGATTTCGTCGGGCCGGCCGAGCCGCTTCATCGGCGAGCCCTGCGCAAGAAAATCCTGGCGGTCGCCGAGATCGCTGTCGGTGACCATCGGCGTCGTGCTGTAGAACGGGCACACCGCGTTCACGCGAATGCCGTGGCGCGCGTATTCGAGCGCGGCCGTCTTCGTGAGCCCGACCACCGCATGCTTCGACGCCGCGTATGCGGCCAGCTTCGGCGCGCCGCCGAGCCCGGCCATCGACGCGACGTTCAGGATCACGCCTTCGCGCTGCGCGAGCATCTGGCGGATCTGGTGCTTCATCCCGAAGAACACGCCCTTCGCGTTCACCGCGAAGCTCAGGTCGAGATCGGCTTCGTCGGTGTCGATCAGCGCCTTCATCGGCGGTGCGATGCCCGCGTTGTTGATGCCGACGTCGAGCCGCCCGAAGCGCGCGGCGGCCTCATGCACCAGCGCCGCGACGTCCGCTTCGACACGCACGTCGCAGCGCTGCGCGATCACGTCGGCGCCGGCCGCACGCAGCGGCGCGGCCACGCGTTCGAGCGCTTCGCCGTTCAGGTCGCCGAGCGCCAGCCGTGCGCCCATCGCGGCCAGCTCGCTCGCGAGCAGCGCGCCGAAGCCGCTCGCGGCGCCGGTGATCATCACGGTCTGTCCGGCGTAGCTGTCGATTTTCATCGCGCGCTCAGATCGTCAGGCCGCCGTCGACGACGATGCATTCGCCGTTCGTGTAGCTCGCCGCGTCCGACACGAGATACAGCACGGTGCCGGCCATCTCGTGCGGCTCTGCGTGGCGGCGCAGCGGGATCTTCGCCATCCAGTTCTCGTAGATGTCCTTGTCGGCGAACAGCGCGCCCGCGAACTTCGTTTTCGTCAGACCCGGCAGCAGCGCGTTCACGCGGATGCCGAGCGGCCCGCATTCCTTCGCGAACGCCTTCGTCATGTTGACGACCGCCGCCTTCGTGATCGAGTAGATGCCCTGCCGGTCGCCCGGCTGCAGCGCGTTCACCGACGCCGTGTTGACGATCGCGCCGCCGCCGTGCGTCTTCATCAGCTTGCCGGCCTCGACCGACATGAAGAAGTAGCCGCGGATGTTCACGTCGACGGTCTTCTCGTACGCAGCGAGGTCGGTATCGAGGATGTGCCCGAAATACGGATTCGCGGCCGCGTTGTTCACGAGGATGTCGAGCCGCCCGTGCTTGCCGCGAATATGCTCGAACGTCGCGGCGATGTCTTCCAGCCGCCCGACGTGGCATGCCAGTGCTTCGGCGCGGCCGCCCGCCGCGACGATCGCGTCTGCCACGGCCTGGCAGTCGTCGAACTTGCGGCTCGACACGATCACGTGTGCGCCCTGCTCTGCAAGCAGTTTCGCGATTTCCTCGCCGATGCCGCGGCTCGCGCCCGTCACCAGCGCGATCTTGCCGGTCAGGTCGAACAGATTCGTTGCCATGTCGTTGTGCTCCTCCATTGATGGTTTGTCGTGTCGCCGTTCTGCGATCCCGGCGATGCCGGCGATTTCAGCGATGCGCGTCGATCACGCTCACGGCCAGTTCGGCGAGCCGGCCGGCCATTGCGCCGACGCGCAGCGCTTGCTCGCTCGACGCGTTGCCCTGCAGCGCGCGTGCCTTCACGCCCTGCGCGATCGCCGCGAGGCGGAAGAAACTGAACGCGAGGTAGAAATGCCAGTCGCGGATCGGCTCGATCCCGCGCAGTTCGCAATAGCGCGCGACGATCGCCGCCTCATCCGGTACGCCGAGCTCGGCGCGATCCAGGCCCGCGATCCCGCGCACCTGCCCGCCGGACGGCAGCCGCAGGCACATGCAGAAATATGCGAGATCGGCGAGCGGGTTGCCGAGCGTCGACAGCTCCCAGTCGAGCACGGCCTGCACGCGATAGCCGTCGCGCGCGAACATCAGGTTGTCGATCCGGAAATCGCCGTGCACCAGCGCCGGCCGGCCCGTGTCCTCGGGGCACGCCTTCGGCAGCCAGTCGATCAGCGTCTCCATCGCGTCGAGGCGCTCGGTTTCGGCCGCGCGATACTGCTTCGTCCACACGCCGATCTGGCGCTCGAAGTAATTGCCGGGGCGGCCGTAGTCGGCAAGGCCCACCGCTTCGACATCGACGTCGTGCAATGCGGCCATCGTCCGCAGCAGCGCGTCGTAGCACGCCGCGCGATCGGCCTTCGGCAGTTCCGGCAGCGCGGGATCCCAGAAGATCCGGCCGTCCTCGAAGCTCATCACGTAGAACATGCTGCCGATCACGTCGCGGTCGACGCAGAGGTGATACGGACGCGCGACCGGCACCGCGGTGCCCGACAGCGCGGTCAGCACGCGGAATTCGCGGTCGACCGCATGCGCGGATTTCAGCAGTTCGCCCGGCGGCTGGCGGCGCAGCACGTAGCGGCCGCTCATCGCGTGGAGCAGGAAAGTCGGATTCGACTGGCCGCCGGCAAACTTCTCCGTGTCGACCGGGCCTTCGAAGCCCGGCACGTGCGCTTCCAGATAGCGCGTGAGGCGGGCCACATCGAGTTGCTGGGAGGGGTTCGTCATCGTCGCGATCGTTCGTGAATACGTGAGTGAGTAGGTACTTCAGCTTCGGTCAGCCGTAGGTCCGGAACGCGTGCCGTTCCGGGTCTTCCAGGTGCGGGATGCCGTTGAACGATGCCAGGTGGAACGCATCGGCGTTGAAGAAGAACTGCGAAAGACTGCTGTTGCGGATCTGCAGGTTCAGCGCGATCGCGCTCGGCGGCGGCGCCGCGAGCACCTGCTGCACGGTGACCGCGATCGGGCCGCCGGAGCTCACGGCGAGCACGCGCTGGCCGCCTGCGTGACGGATCGCGTCGCGCGCAGCAGCGACGCGCTGCTGGAAATGGGCCCAGGTTTCGGGGGCCGAATCCCCCAGCTTGTCGTCCGACCATAGGTGCAGCACCTGCCGGAGCGCGCGGAAGTGCTCCTTCATCGAGCCGGCGGCGAGGCGTGCGATTTTCGGATAGTCGCTGGCCGCGGCCGCGAACAGCCCGTGAAAGTCGTATTCGTTCAGGCCCGGATGGCGGTCGTACGACACGCCTTCGCGGCCCATCCCGCGCAGGATCGCGTCGACCGTCTGCGCGTGGCGGTTCAGCGTGCCGCAGATCACGCGATCGAACGCGAGGCCCTGACGCGCGAAGTATTCGCCGAGCCACACGCCCTGCTGCTCGCCGGCCGCGGAAAGCCGGTCGTAGTCGTCGGTGCCGAACGACGCCTGCCCGTGCCGTACCAGAAAGAGTTCAGCCATCGCATGCCCGCCAGATCAGAAGGATTCAGCATAGGGGGCGGCCATGCATTTTTGAAATTTATTTTCTGAATCGTCTGGTATTCACTTCATGAATTCAGTCGCCCTCCCATCGGGCTCGTTTGCCGGACACCGCCCGGCGGCACGGGAATTGCGGCGCCAACCGCCGTCAAGTCGACCATATTCCAGGAGGGATGCGATGCTCGGTACGATCCTTATCGTCATACTGATTTTGTTGCTCATCGGAGCATTTCCTACATGGCCGCACAGCCGAAGCTGGGGCTACTGGCCGTCGAGCACCGTCGGGCTGATTGTCGTCATCGTCGTCGTGCTGGTGCTGTTGGGTCAAATCTGAGGCCCGGAGGTACCGGTCGTGCTGCCGGGCAGCCTGTTCCGGCGGGATGCGGCGACATATTCAGTATCACGGATTGTCGGGCATTCCCTGCCTGCGGCTTCAGCCCCTCCGACGGGGGCTGAAGCCGCTGCCGATCATGTGGAACGCGTGGTGTTTCCCTCGACGGCGGCCTGCAGCGATCGATCCGCCGCGGGCGTCACCAGTACGATCTTGCCGATATGACGACCCGAATCCATCAGTTCGTGCGCGGCGCGCGCATCGCGAAGATCGAATAGCCGGTAGACCTGCGGCTTGACGGCCCCTTGCCGGATCAGCGGCCACACGGCCTCTTCGAGCTCGCGAATGATCTGCGCCTTCTCCGCGTAGGTGCGCGAGCGCAGCGTCGAGCCGATGTGCGTGAGCCGCTTCGTCAGCATCGGAAACAGGTCGAGCTCCTTCGCGGGGCCTTTGATCACGCCGATCTGCACGATGCGACCATTTACAGCGGCCGCCGCGAAATTGCGCACGACGTAGTCGCCGGCAATGATGTCGACGATCACGTCGACGCCCTTGCCGCCCGTGAAGCGCGCGACCTCCTCGCCGAAATCCTCGTTGCGGTAGTCGATCGCGCGGCTGCATGCGAAGCATCCCGACGTCTCCTTCGCGCTGAACACGTCGACGCAAATCCTGAATCTCGCGAAGCGCGAAGCCGACATCGCGATCCGCACGGTACGGCCCGAAAACCCCGATCTGGTCGCACGCCGCCTCGCGCACTGGGACATGGGCCTGTTCGCGTCGCACGACTATCTGCACCGGCACGGCGAGCCCGAGCGCGGCCACGCATTCGCGGGCCACGACCTCGTCGTCTACCAGCCGCACGCCGACCCTCGCCGGCGAGCCGATCGACGGCGGGCGCATCGTCGCGCGAATGAACTCGAACCTGATGGCGCGCGCCGCGGTGCGCTCGGGCCTCGGCATCGGCGAGATTCCGGTCTACATGGGCGAGCGCGACGGGCTCGTCCGCCTGTGGCCGGAGCGCGTGAGACAGGCGCCTTACGAGGTCTGGCTCGTCACGCACCGCGACCTGCGGCACACTGCGCGCATCCGCGCGGCGATCGACGAGATCGTGTTCGCGTTCGCCGCGAATCGATGATGCGGATGGCACGCGGGCGCGGGCCGGTGGCGCCGACCAGCGACAACTGCCAGAAGCGGCTGTCCCGGTGGAGCGAAAGTTCGTCGATATCGTTCACGGTCTCACCTGCCCGTGCCATTCCGCCCCCGGGCATCGCGTTGCCTCGCCCGCCCAATCCGGCGCGGGAGGCGGGCCGACAGACAAACGAATGCGTCAGGTTATCAAATCATCCAAAAGATTCATCCCCCCTTCGCCGACGTGCGATGCCGGCCTCGCCTATCAACGCGGTCAAAGGCCGGCAGTTCCGCTTGCGCTCGCGTCCGGCGGAGCGGACCCACCGCGACACGTTGGATGCCCCGGAATCTCGACGACACGCCCTTGCAGCGGCCGCGGCACGCCCGGATATACATTGAAGGGTTCGACGGCCTGCCCATCCACCTTCGCGTCCTTCACCGCATAACGTACGGTTCCGGTTGCCGTGAGCCGCGCGCCGTGCGCGTCGCACGCAACGGACAATGCCTCTTTCGGACTCTCCGGCATCTGCCGGACAAGCGCACTGAATCCCACATTGACGACGATGCTCCCGGTCGCCTTCTGCTGCCCCTGCGGCATCACCTTGATCTCGGGTTTGACGTCCAGCCGATACACCGTCTCGTCCTGAACCGCCCTCAACGGCTTCAACGCGATGTTCTTGGTCTGCCCAGGCGCGAGCGTCAGTTTGAACGGGAATGCATAGAGCGCCGGATTCGCTTCATTACCGACCGACTCGAGCTTCTCGTCTTTGAGCGGCACGCCAGGGTTGAGCAGGCGCGACAATGAAATGGTCACGTACTCGGGGCGATCGCCGTTGTTGACGATCTGCACGTTTGCCGTGCCCGAATCGACGGGGATTTCCTTCGGTAACACGTCGATCGTCGCAACCGCGACACCCGGAATCAGCCCGGCGAGCGTTGCCGCAATCGGAAGAAAGAATGAACGCAATCTCATGTTGGGGTCCAGTTGAGTCGGCACCCCGGGAAGGTATGCCGGTGCTGCCGTCGTGCGCAGTTTGCCATTCGCATGCGCGCGTGCAAGCTTTGACGCAGACGACACTCGGAATCGGAAAATCCAAAGCACACCGCCCGCGACACGGCGGGCGGTGAAGAGCCGGAACGTCTCCGCGACGGGGAGACGGCCACCGCTACTGCTGATTCACGACGACCGGCTCGAACACGAGCGACAGTGTGCCCGTATAGGTACCGACCGTGCTCCTGAAGTCGCCTTCCGGCGGATACGCGGAAACTGCGAGATGGTAATAGCCTTCGGAATCGACATTGGGCGACGGCGGCGCCGGGTTGTCGAACTCGACCACCTGCCCGACGACGAGCGGCTTCTGGTCGGCGCCTTCGGCGCCGATGCTGACCGCCGGCTTGCGGAACGCGAGCGTCGGCTTGGCTTGGTTCCGGATATCGAGCGGTTGATCCATGCGAACCTGAAATCTGCCCGTCGTCGATACCACGCGCAGCCGCGCGTCCACCTCGTACGGAGTCTCCCAGCCGCCGAGCTGCTGCATCGTCAGGCCCTGCCCGAACCAGCCGCCCTTGTCGTCGGTGATGATCAGGTTGTTCGGACGGACAACCTTGGCTGTAATCTTGCTTTGCGCCTTGCCCCTAATTATCAGGGTTTGCGCCGACGCGTACATCGGCTGGAGCATCAGGGCCGCCAGCAATCCGCTCAGGAGGATCTTGCGCATCTCTGTTCCTATGATTTCGTGACGACCGTGAACGACAGCACATCGCTGTAATCGCCGGCATCCGCGTTCGTGCCCACCGAAGTCCTGAACGTCGGAACAAAGCAGGTGCGGGAGTTGTTGCTTAACTGCACGGGGCTGGCGCTCGCATTCGGCAACCGGAACGTTGCGCTGCCGCTGTCCAGCGTCAGGTCGTAAGGAACCGTCTGCGACGGCTTGCTCGCATTTTTGAGCAAATACCGGTTACCCAAAACACCATTTGCACTCGTCGCATTGATCACGAAATTGCGATAATCGTTGAAGCCCGTGTACGTGAAGCACAGCTGCTGTTCGGCACCGGCGAGCGTCTTTTCATCATCGCCTCGCGGCAACTCCCCGAGATTCCAGTCGGGCGCCGCCACATCTATCGCGATAGAGGGCGGCGGATTTGGCTTCGGGACTTCCGGATTGGTAACGGTGCATGCGCCGGCGCTGCCAAAGCTGACATAAGCCGCGCCGCTCCAGTCGACGACGTAGAAACCGTTCGTGAAGATGCCGGCAAAGATGGAAACGGCGGGCCAATCCCTGATGGCGGAATTGTTGATCATTGCCTCGACTATGGCCGTGTGCGGTCCCTTGTTATCCCAACCTACCAAGGGGGACATACCGTTGTTCCCCGTATACCTCACGTACGTATCGCCGAGATAGGCCCCACTGTTTCGTGTGCCATTCATCGTGACATACTGCACCGCATTTTTGTTTGGCTTCACTTTACCAGTGGCGTCATACGTATAGAAAAGAACGCTTCGAGAAACAAATGTAGCCGACGTACCAATGTTGGAACTATCAACGGCACGATAATTTATGAGAACCTGTACCGTACTAGTCCCATCTCCATTGTTTTTCCACGTGCACCCGCCGTAGCTGTCGATCACTTTCGCAGGCACATAGTTGGCGGCGGCAGCTTCATTGAATGAAAACATCATCAGTCCTACGCCAAAGATACAAGCTTGCCATCGCCGGATAATTCCCAATTTTTTCATCGATCTCTTCATTCCGATTTGGTCAATACGTCGAGACCATCGTCACCGCAAATGGTCTCCGAAATCCGCGTTGCACGTTTGACGGTGTGCTAGACGGCCTGATCAACCGGCACCCATGCTCGATCGCTTTCAGCCCTCGTCATCTTCGAGGCACCGGCATGCTTCGTTTCGATACACGCGGGTTACTGCGCCAACTTCGCACGCTGGTAGATCACCACGCCATACCCGACATTGACGAACAGCGGCGCCGGCGCACCTTCACTCTGCCCGGCATCGACGGCAATCCGCTCGTTCGGCCTGAACGTGACTCGCCATACCTGCGTTTTCGAAGGAACAGCGAGTTGCTTCAGCCCGATTCGATATTTCTGCCCGGGCGCCAGCGCCAAGCGCCCGGGCGCTACCAGCAACGTGGGCTGCGCCACGTCGCCTACCGGCACCAGATGCTCGGGCGAATCGCCCGGATTGGTCAGCAGGTGCTGCTCGATGTCCAGGTAAAGCGGTGTATCGCCGGCGTTCTCGACATACAGTTCGGGCACCGGCTTTTCCGGCTCGAGCGTCAGCTCCATGCGCGACAGCTTCAGCACGCCGGCGGCCATGCTACAGGTGCAGGCCAGCGCGGCCAGCATCCCGATTGCGGTGCGCGCGACGCGCATCATCACGGACACTCCAGCGTCTGCGGCTTGTCGTCGACACGCAACGTCATCCGCTTCGTCGCGAAGTGCTGAGGCGTGCCCGGAAATACGGCGATCGTTTGTGCGGACGCCGCGCCGTCATACTTCACGTCGGTGAACACCTGGCGCACGTTGCCGGTGTTCTCGAGCGTCAGCCCGCCGCTCTCGCAACGATGCGCCCAGCCCACGCGCTGCTTGCCCGGCGGCGGCATGTGCCGCACCAGCACGCCATAGCCGACGGACACCGACATCGGCGCGGTGATCTTGTCCTGCGGCGCATCGTCCACCTTGAGCGACCTGACCGGCACGATATAGAGCCGATACAGCTCTTCGTTCTCAGGCTCCGCGAGCGACCTGAGCGTGATCGAGCGCGACTGGTTCGGGCCGAGCGTCAGCTTGTCCGGGCTTGCGAGCATGCCCGGATGCTGCAGCTCGCCGAGGTTCTGCTTCTCTTCCGGCGTCTTGCCCGGATTCATCACTTTCTGCACCGAGATCGACAGATAGAGCGGCGCGTCGCCCATGTTCTTCACAGTGACGTTCTGGTCGTGGTTGTTGAACACCTTCGTCGTGGCCGGCATCACCATCAGCTCACCGTCGGCATGCGCCGGTTGAGCGGCGGCAAACAGCAGAGCGCACGCTATCGGAAGCGCGGTTCGCAAGTTCAGTTTCATGTCGTCAATTCCTGTAAATGGTTGAATGCGCCGTCATTGGCAGCGGAAGTCGTTTCCGCTGGCGTCCTTCAGGCTGCACGTGTAGCGATGCCCGTTCTGATCGAGCGTGATCTGCGACAGCAGGGTTTTGCTGACGATCGAGAACAGCCCGTTCGGATGCACCGTGTCGCCGGTTTCGATCACCTTGCCGCTCACCGGCTTGCCATTCGTATCCTTCAGGAAGCCGCTGTACACCATATTGATGTCGACCTTCGCCGATGCCGCGTAGACCTGGCCCGGGTGAGCCCGGACGATGTTCGCCGGCACCTCGACGTTCATGTCGAACTGCTCGCTGTTGCTCATCACGCGCGCGAACGGCACGTCGCGATACGCATTGAGCGGCACCGCATACGTGCTGTTGCCGGCCACCGGGCTGCCTTCGACGTTGAACCCGTACTTCATGCCCTGGAGGTCCGGCGTTTTCAACAGCATCGCGCTGCCGCTCGAGCTGTAACGGCCGAACGCAATGCCGTCCTTGCTGGCCGCGACCATGCCGCGGTAGTTGAAATCGACGTTGCCGCCGCCCGTGCTCTGGCCCAGGTTCAGCGATGCGTCGCCGCGCGTGCCGGAGCGCGTGCCGTAGACGTTCACGCCGTAATTGGTGCCGATCCGGTTCGCCGACAGCCCGACGGATGTCGTGCCAAAGCCGTCCTGGAAATCCTTGCGGACGTCGCCGCTGATCTGCGTCTGGCCGCCGGAATGCGCGGCGCTGAAGCTCGCCTGCGCCTTGTCCAGCATCATCGTCATGTTGAAATACACGCCGTAGCCGCCGCTGCCCTGATAGCCGCCCTTCTGCACGCCGAGCGCGAACGTGCTCCACAGGCCGTTCGGCCGGTAGTTCCAGCGCGCCTCGGCCTGCTGCGATTCGCTGAACGTCGAGCGCTGGTAGTTGTAGCCGAACGTCACGCCGCGGAACGCGCGGCTATACGACACCGCCGTGCTCGGCTGGCCGACGTAAAAGCGCGATACGCCGGTGTTCTGGTAGCGGCTGACCATCAGGCTGCCGAGGGCCTCGCTCGCCATCGACAGGTTGACGTAGCCGCCCGTGCTGCGCTCTCCGCTCAACAGGCCGAGCGTGGGCTCGATGTCGATGCCGCCCAGTTGCATCGGCCGCGTGATGTTGACTTCGGCCGCCCATTTGCCGCCCTTTCCGGCGAGCATCGACCCGTTCAGGTAGAACTGCTTGAAGTTCCGGCTGACCGCGGCCTCGAGCAGATAGCCGCCGTCGCCCATCTCCTTGCCGGCCGTCACATGCCATGCGTTGCCGCTGTTCGCGCCGAAATTGAGGTTGTTGACCTCGCGGGTTTCCCGGTTGACCACATTACCGTTGCGATCGACGAGGCGAACCTCGACCGAGTAGTAGCCGCCCGGCAGATCGGCGAAGCTGATCTCGTTGCGGCCGAGCACCGCCGGTCGCTTGAGGATCTGCCGCCCGTTCCGGTAGAACTCGTAGTTGCCTTCGGCCGACGCGTAGAGGATCAGCGAGCCGGCCTTGGTGTCGACCTGCAGGTGGGTCTGGCTGCCGACCGTCACGAACTGGTCGAAGCTCGGAGACAGCAACGTGTTGACCGTGCCGGCCGCGTAATCGATGTTGTTCTGCTTGCCCGCCCGCACGTACGTTCGGGCGAAATTCTTCTGCAGGTAGTACGACGACAGCCCCTGCTGGCTGGCGCTGGAATTGCGTGTTTCGGTACGGTTCGCGTACCAGCTCATGTAGCCGAAGCTCTGGAACGGAAGCCCGACATACGTGTTGCCGTTCACGTTGACCGCACGGTAACCGTCGGACGCCGCCCGCAAGTCGAGCGCCTGGTTGTTGACCAGCCCGAAACCCGTTTCCGGCGCGATGTAGTCTTCGCGCGAATCGCGGATCGAGATCGACCGCTTCAGCTTGTCGACGGTAACGTGGTACCCGGCTATCGATTCGTCGCAGCCCTTGCTGCAACGCTTGTAGTCGAGCTGCGAGATCACGCCCCGGATCGTTTCGACGTTCTCGGGCGAGATACCGTTTGCTGCATATTTGGCCGCGTCGAATTCTAGCGACGCGTCCTTCGACGAATAACTGATGAACCCCGGCAGCGTACGCCCGTTGAAGGTGGCAACATAGTTCGCGCTATCGTCCAGTTCGGCCGCGCTGAATCCTTCAGGCACGCCATACGTGACTTTTAGTTCTGCGAATGAGTGCGACGAAACAAAAAGAAATGCACCCAGCCACAGCTTGTTGAAACGGAAAGGAGCTTGATAGGCGACCACGCTGATTTCTTCTATGGAGGGGTGGGAGGGGTTGGCATCGGGGGTTCTTCAGGAAGAGCCCCGATCGAATCGGGGCTCCATAAGGGACGGTTACGGTGCCGCTGCTGCAACCGGCTCGAACACCATCACGAGATCGCCGCTGTAGCTGCCGTTCGTGCTGTTCGTGCCGATCTGGGTCGGTGCGTCGACGTTGATCGTCAAGTTGTGGATTTCGTCGAAACCGCCGTTGCCGGCCGTCACTTGCGTGATCTTCTGGACCGCACCGAACTTGACTTCGGCGTCGCCGCTGTTACCCGACAGCGAAACCTTCGCGTTCTTCATTTCGTACCGGCCGCTCGACATCTTCAGCGGTTGCGCGAGCGACACGTTGAAGTCGGCGTTCTTCGACCAGACGCGGATCGGCAGCATCTTTTCGAACTTGGCCTGCGTGTAGTCGGTGGCGTTCAGTTCTTCCGTGCCGTACCAGGTCGAGCCGTCCGGCTTCGACACGAAGATGCCGTCGTTGATCTGCGCGGTCAGCGTGATCTTCTTCGACACCGTATCGGCCTGTGCCGTGTGTGCCATGCCGAACAGCGCCGTGGTGACGCCCATTGCCAGAACGAGTTTGCTGAGTTTCATCGAATAATCTCTATTAAAGAAAAATGGGTTTCCAAAATCGAACCACGACGAGTTATTAATCAATCGAAATTCGATGCGTGGGAGAAAAATCCCACTGACGCTAGTCTATGGATATGGATGCCAGGGGAAAATGGGACGAGTTCGGAGTTACGCGCGCAAACTGCTAGTACAAGTACGAAAAATAGAAATTCGCCTCCTTAAACCCCTGATTGTTAAGTTGATTTAAAGAATTGTTCGAAGCGAGGAGGTAAGCAGAACGCGTTTCGCGGCGGATCGAGCGCGCATGGTTGCCGTGCTCAGGCGCCGAGCGGCAAGACGCAGGCCGCGGCAGGCAGCGGCTGTCGCGTAGCAAGGCGGCTTGTGTGCGGCACAAGCGCGTTCACGCGCATTCATGAATGCCGCGCGCCTGGAACAGGACGTTCGGGACGGCGTGCGTGCCATGCGGCGCATGCGCTGCGTCGACGCCGCGAGAGGCGAGGGGCAACGGCAAGCGCTACCGCACGGAACCTGCGGTCCACCGCGCCGCCACGGATCGGGTCATGCGCTCGGGCGGAAATGAATGCCGCAGGTTATCAACCGATCCAAAAGATTCATTAGACGGCCCCTCCCCGGCGCGCGATGCTGGCTGCGCCCATCGACGCGGCGTCCGTGTAACGCCGCGCACGACAACGGAGCGAGACACATGCCTAACGATCACCGTCAACGGCGCCACACGCTGTGGCTGCTGTGCGCGCTGTCATTCATCCTCTACGTCGACCGCGTGAACCTCGCGACCGCGGCCGGCGCGATCAAGGCCGAACTCGGGTTGTCGAACACCGAACTCGGTATCGCGTTCTCCGCGTTCGCGTATTCGTATGCAATCTGCCAGATCGGCGGCGGCTGGATCGCCGACCGCTTCGGCGCCCGCATCACGCTGATCGGCTGCGGGCTGATCTGGGTCGTCTCGACCTTCACGACCGGGCTCGTGCACAGTCTCGCGCTGCTGTTCGCCGCGCGCCTGCTGCTCGGGATCGGCGAAGGCGCGACGCTGCCCGCCCAGGCACGCGCGATCACGCACTGGTTCCCGCGCGAGCGGCGCGGCGTCGTGCAGGGCTTCACGCATTCGTTCTCGCGGCTCGGCAACGCGGTCACGCCGCCGATCGTCGCCGCGCTGATGACGTGGCTGTCGTGGCGCGCCGCGTTCTTCGTGATCGGCGCGGTGACGCTGGTGTGGCTCGCGTGGTGGACCGTCGGCTTCCGCGAGCACCCGCTCGGCGACGACGACGGCGGCCGCGCGCGCGGCGCCGCGCGCCCCGCCGCGCCGTCCGGCCCGACGCCGTGGGGGCCGCTGTTCCGCCGGATGGCGCCGACCATCTTCGTCTACTTCTGCTACGGCTGGACCGCGTGGCTGTTCTTCACGTGGCTGCCGACGTTCTTCCTGAACGGCCAGGGCCTGAACCTGAAATCGACCGCGCTGTTCGCGTCCGGCGTGTTCTTCGCGGGCGTCGTCGGCGACACGCTCGGCGGCTGGCTCTGCGACCGCATCTTCCGGAAGACCGGCAACCTCGCGCTGTCGCGCCAGAGCGTGATCGTGACGAGCTTCGCCGGCGCGCTCGTCTGCCTGCTGCCGCTCGCGTTCGTGCATTCCACGGCCGGCATTGCGCTGTGCCTGTCCGGTTCGTTCCTGTGCCTCGAACTGACGATCGGGCCGATCTGGGCCGTGCCGAGCGACATCGCGCCGACCCACGCCGGCATCGCGAGCGGAATGATGAACGCGGGTTCCGCGATCGCGGGGATCCTGTCGCCGATCCTGTTCGGATATCTGGTCGACCGCACGGGTAGCTGGACGGTGCCGTTCATCGGGTCGGTCGCGATGCTGATGATCGGCATCGTCGCCGCGCTGCGGATTCGTCCGGATCGCACGCTGTCGGCATCGATGCCATCGCTCGCCGATGCGCCCGCCGCGCCGTCGGCGCGCTGAAGCGGTTCGCAGCCGTGGCGCCCGGGTTGCCGGTATCGCCGCTATCGCCATCACGCATCGCTCCGTTCCGCGATGCGTGATCGGCAAATCCGGCATACCCCTCGAGCCCTCCCTTCAATCGTCGTCGTCCTGAACTCCCTCCCGGTGAAACAGCACGAGAAACTGCTGTGCGGGAATGCTCAGCGGCCGGTCGCGCCGCACGAGGCTGCCGTATGACGGCAGCTTTTGATCGAGCTCGTAATCGAGGATCGCGACGAGCCCGTGCTCCGCGTTGCGCTGCGCGACCGTCAGCGGAATCACGCCGAGCATCGTCGAACGGTCGACGAGGTTCATCGTGGTCAGGATCGAGCCCGTTTCGACCAGCCCGCGCGGCATCGGCTGGTGGCGCGCGCGGAACTCGCGCTCGACGACCTCGCGCGCCGGGCTGCCGGCCGGCTGCAGGATCCACGTGTAATCGAGCAGCGCGTCGAATTCGACCGGCCCGGCGCCCGCGAGCGGATGGTCGCGGCCCGCGATGATCGCGAGCGCCTCGTCGTCGACCACCCGGAAGTCGCAATCGGTCCCGACGTTGCGCCCGATCACCACCTCGAGCACGCCTTCGCGAAGCTGCGGCATCAGCCGGTCGCTCGTGTCCACCGCGATGTCGATCGCGAGCAGCGGGTAACGCGCCTTCAACTGCACCAACGCCTCGGTGAGCCGCCCCGGCGACGCCGCCATGATGCTGCCGATCGCCAGCCGCCCCGCGCTGCCGAGCTGCAGCTCGGCGAGCTCGCGGTTCAGCGCCTCCATGCTGCCGCGGATTCCACGGAAATAGCCGAGCACGCGCGCGCCGGCCGGATTCAGCACCAGCCCGCGCCCGATGCGATCGAACAGCCGCTGGCCGAGCGCGCTCTCGAGTTCGGCCAGCATCTTCGTCGCGGCCGGCTGCGTGAGGCCCATCTGCTCGGCCGCCGCGCGCAGCGTCGAGCATTCGTCCACGGCAAGCAACAGCGCGATCTGCCGCATGCGCAGCCGGTTCAGCAATTGGGGAGTCGAGTCTCGTCGATCGATCGAGCCCATTTCGATTACTCCAGGTTATCGATTCATCAAGAGTTTTCAATTTACCGACTCATTCCGTCTACCTAGCATGAACCCCATACACGAACGGCCACGCGCCGCCACCGGAGACGCAGCATGAACACGAAACCGACCGCCGCCCGACGCGCGGCCCGCCACGGAGACGCCGCATGACGACCGCCGCCCCCCTGCCCGTCGTCGCGCTGACGCTCGGCGACCCCGCCGGCATCGGCGCCGAACTGATCGCGAAACTGCTCGCGCGGCCCGACGCGACGGCGCACGCGAATCTCGTGCTGATCGGCGATCGCTGGCTGTGGGAAGCCGGCCAGCGCGTGGCCGGCGTGCAGATCGACGTCGAACCCGTCGCATCGCTAGCCACGGTGCGCGGACGGCCGTCCGCCGCGCGCGCCGCGTTCGTCGAAGTCGATACGGTCGATCGCGCGCAGGTCACGGTCGGCCAGGCCGGCGCGGCCGGCGGCCGTTCGACGCTCGCCGTGCTCGATCAGTGCCTGGAAGCCTCACTCGCCGGCGACATCGACGCGATCTGCTTCGCGCCGCTGAACAAGTACGCGATGAAGCTCGGCGGGCTGAAGCACGACGACGAACTGCACCACTTCGCCGAAGCGCTCGGCGTGACCGGCTATTTCTGCGAATTCAACACGCTCGGCGAACTGTGGACCGCGCGCATCTCGTCGCATATCCCGCTGAAGGACGCGGCAGGCTGCCTGAGCATCGAGCGGATCGAACAGGCATCCGAACTGATCTACCGGTCGCTGCTCGCGAACGGCGTCGCCGCGCCGAAGGTCGCGATCGCCGCATTCAACCCGCACGGCGGCGACGGCGGCAGCTGCGGCCGCGAGGAAGTCGACATCATCGAGCCCGCGGTGCGCAGGCTGCAGTCGCGCGATTGGCCGACCGACGCGCCGTTCCACGGCCCGTTCCCCGCCGACACAATCTTCCTGAAGGCGCAGGCCGGCGACTACCAGGCGATCGTCACGATGTACCACGACCAGGGGCAGATCGCGATCAAGCTGCTCGGCTTCTCGCGCGGCGTGACCGTGCAGGGCGGGCTGCCCGTGCCGATCACGACGCCCGCGCACGGCACCGCGTACGACATCGCGGGCCGCGGCACGGCCGACGTCGGCGCGACCTGGCAGGCGCTGCAGATCGCGTGCCGGATGGGCGCCGCGCGCCGCACTCCCGCCGTTTCGGCGTGACGGCCACGCCTGCCGCCCGCCTTTCACACACGACAACATCGATTCTCGGAGACACCATCATGAAAATCCGGTCCGTGCGCGCACGCGTATTCCAGTGGAAGGGCAAGACCGTCCCGCCGCAGGGCAACTTCTGCTCGAATGCGATGGATTTGCTGTATGCGCCGCAGGAAACGATGAGCACGTTCCGCTTCCATTCGTGGACGGTCGTCGAAGTCGAGACCGACGACGGCATCGTCGGCCTCGGCAACGTCGCGCTCGCGCCGCACGTCGCGAAGGTCATCATCGACCAGTACCTCGCGCCGCTCGTGATCGGCCAGGATCCATGGGACTACGAATACCTTAACCAGCGGATGTATCGCGCCACCCACGCGTGGGGCCGCAAGGGCATCGGCATGGCCGCGATCTCGGCGGTCGACATCGCGATCTGGGACATCCTCGGCAAGAGCGTCGGCAAGCCGGTGTTCAAGCTGCTCGGCGGCCGCACCAAGGAAAAGATCCCCTGCTACTACTCGAAGCTCTACCGCACCGACCTGAAGGCGATGCAGGACGAGGCGCAGCGCTATCTGAAGGAAGGCTTCCGCGCGTTCAAGATGCGCTTCGGCTACGGGCCGGCGCACGGGCAGCAGGGGGTGGTCGAGAACCTGAAGTCGGTCGCGGCGATCCGCGAGGTGATCGGCTACGACAACGACCTGATGCTCGAGTGCTACATGGGCTGGAATCTCGAGTACGCGAAGCGCATCCTGCCGAAGCTCGAGAAATACCAGCCGCGCTGGCTCGAGGAGCCGGTGATCGCCGACGATATCGACGGCTACGCGGAGCTGAACCAGCTCACACGCATTCCGATCTCCGGCGGCGAGCACGAGTTCTCGCTGTACGGCTTCAAGCAGTTGCTCGACCGCAAGGCCGTGTCGGTCGTCCAGTACGACACGAACCGCGTCGGCGGGATCACGATGGCGCACAAGATCAACGCGCTGTGCGAGGCGTACAGCGTGCCGGTGATTCCGCATGCGGGCCAGATGCACAACTATCACCTGACGATGAGCACGCTCGCGTCGCCGATGAGCGAGTACTTCCCGATGTTCGACGTCGAGGTCGGCAACGAGTTGTTCTACTACATCTTCGACGGCGAGCCGGTGGCCGAAAACGGCTTCCTGCAACTGCGCGACGACGTGCCGGGCCTGGGCCTCACGCTGAAGACCGAATTCCTCGACCAGTTCGACATCGTCGAGTGAGGCCGACCATGAACGCACGCTACCAGGGCGTCTTTCCGGTCGCGCCGACGATCTTCGACGCGCACGGCGCGCTCGATCTCGACGGCCAGCGCCGCTGCATCGACTTCATGATCGATGCCGGTTCGCAGGGCCTCTGCATCCACGCGAACTACTCCGAGCAGTTCGCGCTCGGCGACGACGAACGCGACCTGATCACGCGCACCACGCTCGAGCACGTCGCAGGCCGCGTGCCGGTGATCGTCACGACGTCGCACTTCAGCGCGCGGATCTGCGCGGAACGCAACCGGCACGCGCAGGCGCTGGGGGCGGCGATGGTGATGGTGATGCCGCCGTACCACGGCGCGACGTTTCGCGTGCCCGAAGCGCAGGTTCGCGCGTTCTTCGCCGAAGCGGCCGACGGGCTCCGCATTCCGCTGATGATCCAGGACGCGCCCGCAAGCGGCGTCGCACTGTCCGCGTCGTTCCTCGCGACGCTCGCGCGCGAGATCGATGCCGTGTCGTACTTCAAGATCGAGACGGCCGGCGCCGCGTCGAAGCTGCGCGAGCTGATCGCGCTCGGCGGCGACGCGATCGAGGGGCCGTGGGACGGCGAGGAAGGCATCACGCTGCTTGCCGATCTCGATGCCGGCGCGACCGGCGCGATGACGGGCGGAGGCTATCCGGACGGAATTCGCCGGATCACCAACGCGTATTTCGCCGGGCGCCGCGACGAAGCGTGCGAGCAGTACGCGCGCTGGCTGCCGCTGATCAACTACGAGAACCGCCAGTCGGGCTTCCTGACCGCGAAGGCGCTGATGCGGGAAGGTGGTGTGATCGCGTGCGACCGGCCGCGCGCGCCATGGCCGGAATTGCATCCGCAGGTGCGGGCCGGGCTGCTCGACGTCGCGCGCCGGCTCGACCCGCTCGTGCTGCGCTGGGGGCATTAGACGTTCAGGTGCATGCGGTGTGCGCTTCACGGCTCCGGCCCGAGGCGCGTGCCGCGCGACCGGACAGACGTTCGCGCCGATGGGGAATGCGTACATGCGTTGCACATAGGCGGTTAACCCCGTGCGGATTCGTCACGGCGTGACAGCGGTCCATCGGAAGATCGCTGCAGCAGATCGACAATATTGGAGACATCATGAATTCGTTGACCCCGGCCACCCCGGCATACGAAGCCGGCGAAGCCATTCCGCGCCGCCGCTGGCTGCGCGTGATTCCGCCGCTGCTGCTCGCCTGCATCATTTCCTACATGGACCGCGTGAACATCGCGTTCGCGATGCCCGGCGGGATGAACGCCGAGCTCGGCATGGACGCGACGATGGCCGGCCTCGCCGGCGGCATCTTCTTCTTCGGCTACCTGTTCCTGCAGATTCCCGGCGGCCGGCGCGCGGCGCTCGGCAGCGGCAAGAAGTTCATCGCGTGGTCGCTCGTGAGCTGGGCCGTGCTGTCGGTGCTGACCGGGCTCGTCACGCACACCTGGCAGTTGCTGGCGCTGCGCTTCCTGCTCGGGGTGGCCGAGGGCGGCATGCTGCCCGTCGTGCTCACGATGGTCAGCCACTGGTTCCCCGACCGCGAACGCGGCCGCGCGAATGCGATGGTCATCATGTTCGTGCCGCTCGCCGGCATGATCACCGCGCCGCTGTCCGGCTTCATCCTCGCCGCGTACGACTGGCGTCACCTGTTCTACAGCGCGGGCGCACTGTCGCTGCTGTGCCTGGTCGCGTGGATGCTGCTCGCCGACGACGGCCCGGAGACCGCGCGCTGGGTGTCGCCGCGCGAGAAGGCGTACATCCTCGACGCGCTGCGCGACGAGCAGGAACGCAAGCGCGCGGCCGGCACGCCGGCCGCCGCATCGTTCGGCGAAATGCTGCGCAACCCGACGATCTGGCTGCTCATCGCGATCAACTTCTGCTATCAGGTCGGTATCTACGGCTATACGATGTGGTTGCCGACGCTGCTGAAGAACCTCACGCACGGCGGGATGGGAAAGGTCGGCCTGCTCGCGATGCTGCCGTATGTCGCGATGGTGATCGGGATGTTCGTCACGTCGTATTTGTCTGACCGAACCGGCAAACGACGCCTGTTCGTGCTGCTGCCGCTCGTCGGCTTCGCCGCGTGCCTCGCGCTGTCGGTGCTCACGCACGCGTCGATGGCCGTGTCGTTCGCGTTCCTGATCGGCTGCGGCTTCTTCCTGCAGGCAGCCGCCGGCGTGTTCTGGGCGATTCCGCCGAAGCTGTGCAGCGTCGAGACGGCCGGCAGCGCACGCGGCCTGATCAATGCACTTGGCAATCTCGGCGGGTTCTGCGGCCCGTATGCGGTCGGCGTGCTGACCCAGCACGTGAGCTCGGCGGCCGGTGTGTACAGCCTGGCGGTCACGCTCGCGGTGGCCGGCCTGCTCGCGCTGACGCTGCCGAAGCGCTGCGAGGACTGATACGGGATACCTGACACGCAGGCCCGCGAACGAAATTACGGAGACACACCTTGAACGACATCCTGCTGCTGGTGCAGAAATGCGCCCATACCTTCAGTTTCTACGACCTCGATACGAAAGCCGCGCTCAAGCACATCGTGCTGCCGAATTTCCCGCACGAGTTCACCGTTGACGTGAACGAGCGCTACGCGTATGTCGGCATCTTCGGGATCGAGACCGCGTGGTCGCGCGGCCATGAAGGCGACCACCGGATCGCCGAGATCGACCTGGTCGAGCGCTCGCACACGCGCATGCTCGACCTGTGGCCGTACTACCGGCCACACGGCATGGCGAGCGACCGCGACGGCCGGTTGTACGCGATGAGCGAGGCGCACGACATGCTGCTCGTGTTCGACGAGCCGACCCGGCAACCGGTGCCGAACATGGCCGTGCCGTCCGGCGGCGTGAAGACGCACCTCGTGACGCTCACACGCGACGCGAGCCGCGCGTACGGCGTGCACCTGCTGTCGAACACGGTCACGCAGTTTCATCCGCGCGACGCGACGGTCGCGCCGCGCGCGGTGATGCCCGGCCCGCGCCCCGAAGGCAATGCGCTGTCGGCCGACGAGCGCACGCTGTTCGTCGCGAATCGCGGCGACGACACGCTGGTCGAGATCGACACGGAAACGATGACCTGCGGCCGCCGCGTGAAGACGCGCAGCGATCCGAACCGCATCTACCGGACCAGCGCGCCGGACGGCCGCGACCTGCTGCTGCTGACCAACTCGGGCGAACGGTCGATCTCCGTGTTCGATGCACGCCAGCTCGAGGAAATCGAACGCATCGCGCTGCCCGCGAACCCGACCGCGCTGTCGTTCCATCCGTCGCGGCGCGTCGCCTACGTGTCGTTCCAGGACGACTACGTGCGCGAACTCGATCTCGAAACCTGGCGTTTCGTCGGTGCGGTGGCGACGCTGCGCGAGCCCGATGCGTCGTACGTGCTCGCGGCAGCGCGCTGACATGCGCGACGGATCGCCGCCAGAAGGATCACCGCCCGACGGCATGCCGGACGCGCTCGTCGATGCGCATCACCACCTGTGGCGGCTCGATGCGGGCGCGCACTATCCGTGGCTGCAGACGCACTACGATCCGGCACGCTTCATGTTCGGCGATTACGCGGCGCTGTGCCGCGATTTCGGCGTGGACGATTTCCGGCACGCGGCGCAGCGCGCGCCGATCGTCGCCAGCGTGCACGTCGAGGCCGAACGCGCACGCGACGAAGCGCTGGCGGAAACGCGCTGGCTGCACGAAGTCGCGGCGGCGCACGGGCTGCCGTCGGCAGTCGTCGCGTGGGTCGACCTGCTGGCCGGCGATGCGGACGAACGGCTCGCCGAACAAGCCGCGTGGCCGCGCGTGCGCGGCATACGCTTCAAGCCGCGCACCGCATCGTCGCCGGATACGCCCGTCGACGGGCCCGGCACGCTGCACGATCCGCGCTGGCCGACCGCGCTGGAACGCGTCGCCGCGCACGGCCTGTGCTGGGATCTGCGCGTGCCGTTCTGGCATCTCGGCGACGCGGCCGCGCTGCTCGCCGACGCACCCGCTGTCGACGTCGTACTCGAACACGCGGGGCTGCCGTGGGATCGCTCGGACGCAGGGCTCGCGCGCTGGCGCCGCGGCATGGAAGCGCTTGCGGCATCGCCGCGCGTGGTCGTGAAAATTTCCGAACTCGGCTTGCGCGACGCCGTGTGGAACGATGCGGACAACGCGCGGATCATCCGCGACACGATCGCGATCTTCGGCTGGGAACGCTGCCTGTTCGCCAGCAACTTCCCGGTGGCCGGCCTGCGCGTGTCCTATCCCGCGCTGCTGCGCACGTTCGCCCGCGCGATGGCGAACCTCGACGACGCGGCACGCCGCGCGATCTGGCATGACAACGCGGTGCGCGTTTACCGGATTGCGCTCGACGAGCCATTCCGGCCGGCTCGCGGATAACGCCGCTTTCCGCGCCTTTCCCCATCTCGTCGATCAGGCATCCGCCCAGTCGCGTATTCGCCCCGTCGCCCGTAATCGTGCTTGACCCGGCCCTTGGGGTCGCCTTTATGCTGTCCACAACGGATCGACAGCAGAGAGAGGTGACGGATGGGTACGTCCACGCCCCGTTTGAGCGCATCGGCGGCAGCCGCGCAGCTCGGCGTATCGGTCAAAGCGCTGCGGCTATACGAACAGCACGGCCTCGTGACACCGGAGCGAACGCCTGCCGGATACCGTGCCTACGGCCCGGACAACCTCGCACGCGCGGCCGACATCGCGGCGCTGCGAGCGCTCGGCCTCAGTCTGGCACAGGTGGCGAGCGTGCTCGATGGCGATGCACGCGGCCTGGACGGCGCGCTGGCCGCTCACGAAGCAGTGCTTGAGCACGGCATTCAGGATCTCGTGCGCAAGGTCGACAGCGTGCGCGCGATCCGTGCCGGCCTTGCGCGCGGCCGGATGCCGGCCGACGGCGAACTGGCGCGGCTGCTCGACGATACCGGCGCCGGCGTCGCGTTCAGCCTGCCGTGGCCGTGGGGCGGCGAGTGGTTCGAGTGTCGCGATATCCGGCCGTTGAACTACATCATCGGCTCGCTGGGAAGCGGCAAGACGCGGCTGGCGCTTCGGCTGGCCGACGCGCTGCCCGGCGCCGCGTTCGTCGGCCTCGATCGGCTGAAAAACGATGGCGCTGCCGCATGCGATGCGTTGCGCGTCGATCCGGAACTGAAGTCGCGCGTCGACCGCGCATCGGCCGCGCTTGCCCGCAACGGCGCGACGCCGTCGGCAGCGTTGACTGCGCTGCTCGTCAGTCTCGAAGCGGATGGCCCGCGCGCGCTGGTCGTGGACATGATCGAACAGGATCTCGACCGGCCCACGCAACAGGCGTTGATCGCCCATCTGCGCGAACGCGCAACCGCCGGGATGCGGCCGCTGTTCTTGCTGACGCGCTCGTCGGCGATCCTCGATCTGTCGGCGGTCGGGCCGAACGAATCGATCATCCTGTGCCCTGCCAATCACAGCCCGCCTTCGCGCGTGGCGCCTTACCCGGGCGCCCCCGGCTACGAAGCGGTTGCCACGTGCCTTGCGTCGCCCGAGATCCGCGAGCGGATCGCGCGTCGGCCGGAAGTGGCGTAAGCCGTCATCGGTTCCTGGTGCCGGCAACAGGCCGGCGCATCGACCGTCACGACTCCAGCCGCCCCATCCTGCGCGCCATCGCCGGACTCGCCGCGCACCCCGGATCGAACCCGAAGAATTCGAGCACGTGCCGCGCGACGTCGTCGCGATCGTTGTCCGCGCAGATCATGTGGTAGCTGTTCTCCAGCACGATACCGCGCGCGTCGGGCATCTTCTCCAGCAGGAAATCGGCCGATCGCAGGCTCGTCAGCTCGTCCTCGCGCGCATGCAGCACGAGCGTCGGGCATCGCGTATCGGCCGCGGCCTCGAGCGCCCAGTCGCGCATCCGGTCGACCTGCCGCACGCACGCGAGCGGCACCCACGCATAGTGGAAACCGTCCTGCCGCTCGAACTTCTTCTTCACGATCGCGCGGATCGTCGCGTTCTTGATGCCGAACGGCTCGCCCTCCTCGACGCGCATCCGCTCGGCCACACCCGGCACGCGATACAGCACATGCCGCAGCGACCGATACCACGGCGTCGACCATCCGTCGATGAACACCGGCGTGGCCAGCAACGCGAGCCGGCCGCGCGCATGCTGCACGCGGCGGCACAGCAGCAGCGCGACCAGCGCGCCCATGCACATGCCCACGACATGCAGCGTGTCGTACTCGCGTTCCAGCGCGCGATACTGCTCGGTCACCGCGTCGAGCCACGTCTCAGCGCGCACGCCGATCAGATCCTCGGGGCGCGTGCCGTGCCCCGGCAGCGTGATCATGTGCGTGTCGCCGCCCGCGCGCCGCATCGCCTTGTGCAGCGAACCGAGATCGTATTGCGTGCCGCCGAGCCCGTGGATCAGCAGGACGCCCGTGCGGCCTGTCATGACGCGCGTCCGCTCATTCGTCCGCCGGCCACACACGCTCGATCTGCCAGACGCCTGCGACTACTGTCACGTCGACGTTCGAATCGAGCAGCGGCGCGCCGTGATCGGTGATCGTCTGCGTGCCGCCGTCGCGCTGCACGACACGCAGCGACAGCGACGCGCGATCCTCGCCCGCAATCTCCGCATTCCAGTAGTCGCTCAGTGCAGCGCGGTCGCCCGGCTGCACGCGTTCGAGCACGAGCGGCACGCTCGCGATCTGCGCGTGTTCGACGCCGACGCCGAACACGCGCTCGACGTCGCCGCTCCACTCGATCCGCCCCGACTCCGGATCGAGCACATATGCAATCTGGCCGGCGCTCGCGAGCGCGAGCTCCATGTTGTTCTGCAGCACCGCCGCATGCTCGTGCACGCGTTCGCGCGTCGTCTTCAGCGTGCTCACCGTCAGCACCAGCAGCGACGCGACCGCCAGATAGAGCTGCGCCTCGAGCAGCGAACTACCGTAGTGCTCGTGGAACGATGCGAACGGGCCGTCGCCCTGCGCGGTCTGCTCGATCACGATCAATGCAAGTATCAGCACCGACGACGAACCCGCGCGGCCGCCGAGCAGCAGCGTCACCGCGACGGTCAGGAACAGCGGGACATACGTGAACGCGAAGCCGGCGCCCGTACCGAATTTCCGCGACGTGTCGCCGTCGAAGATCACGAGCGCGACGATCGCGAGCAGCACGAACGCGACGACGCCGAGCATCAGGTCGAAGCGCTCGTGATCGCCCGAACGGTGCGCGCGGAAGCGCGACCACGACGCGAGCACCGGCGTGACCAGCAGCACGCCGACGAAATCGGAAGCTGCCCATACGAACCACACGTCGAAGAACGACGCGTCCTTGAGCGTCGCGTACCACGCCGCGCCGCCGATCGCGCCGACGACGCCCGCGATCAGCCCGGCGAGGATCACCGAGCGCAGGAAATACAGCCCTTCGAGCGAGAAGCGCACGCGCTGAACGAGCCACACCGCGAGCGCGGCCGCGCCGACTTCGTCGACCGTGAACAGCACCGCGTTGACCAGGCTGCCGTGTTCGATGCCGGTCAGCGCGAGCTGCGCGACGAGGAACGCGCCGGCCAGCGTCAGCCATTCGCGCAACGGCCGCAACATGAACGCGCCGACCGTCACGCCGGCCGGCAGCCAGATATAGCCCGTCAGCCGGACGGGGCCGTTGAACTCGTGCGAGATGTAGCCGGTCGCGAGATACAGCACCGCCCAGAACAGCGCGGCGACGAGCCCCGGGCGGGAACGTTTGGTGTCCATCGAGGATTCCTGTGTGCTGCGCCGTGCGGGCGAGCGCGCCGGCCGCGTTGTCAACGGCAGGCGCACCGGCCACCGGCGCGTACGCGATGTGCGCATGATATGCGGCGGGAGCGGACGGGGGAATACCGGAGCCGGAAGCGCATCGATCGGCCGGCGGTACCCCCGCAAGTCGACGCTTGTGACCGGCAAAGTATCGGAAAAGTTCGTCGTTTGCCGGACGCTATCAGGACACGTCAGCGTGTCGTCTTGGCCGGACGGCCAAAATCGCGCGCAGCCGGTCGATCACGCCTAACATGAAAGGCATCCGAAAGTGTTCGTTTCAGGTATCGTCCACGTCTCCAGCCAACATTCCGTATGACCACACCCAATGGAAACCGTACCGGCACGGCCGATATCGGCCCCTTTGATGCAATGAGCAGATTTCGCGTCACGTACGACGGGCCCGCGCTCGAATCGTCCGAGATGGACGTGCGCGAACTTGCACCCGCATTGCTTGCAATCGGCGATTTGCTCGACGCGTCGACCCGCGCGCTGTGCGGCGATCAGGTTCGGCCGCAGGTGAACGTGCGCGGCAGCTTCAAGACCGGCAGCTTCGGCGTCGACTTCACGCTCGCGACATCGCTGCTCGGCCGCATGCGCGACATGCTGAGCGGCAACGAAGGCACGGCGCTCGCCAATGCGGTCACGATCCTGACCGCGCTCGGCATCGCCGCGCCCCGGGCAAGAAAGGGGCTCTTCGCCGTCCTCAAATGGCTGCGCGGGCGCGAGATCCAGCAAGTGCGGATGCAGGACCACACCGCGGTGCTGCACGTCGACGGCGACGAACTCGAGATCGACCTGCCCGTCCTCACCCTGCTGCGCGACGTCCGCGTTCGCAACGCAACCGCACAAGTCCTTGCGCCGCTCGCGCGTGAAGGCATCGTGATGTTCGCGGCCGGCACCGATACGGAAGTCATCGAGACGGTCACCCGCAACGAGATCGCGTGGTTTATCGCGCCCGAACAAGCCGATGCGCTCCTTCTCGACGAGCATCGAAAGATGGCGTTCTCGATCGTGTCGCTCGCGTTCAAGGACGACAACAAGTGGCGACTGTACGACGGCTCATCGACGATTCACGCGGCGATCACGGATACCCGCTTCCTGTCGCGCGTGAACAACAGCCAGATCAGCTTCAGCAAGGGGGACGTGCTCGTCTGCAATGTCCGAATGCAGCAGTGGCAAACCTCGGACGGCGCAAAAACCGAATACGAGGTCACGGATGTCCTCGAACATCGCCCGGCCGGCCTGCAGATTCAGTTGCCCGGCCTTTGATCCGCGTCGAAGGCCACGCTCCCAACGCAACCCGTCATTCATCATGAAACCGGCGATCGATCTACGTCCTGCCTCCTTGGCCGACCTCCCCTTCCTGCAGACCCTCCGCCGGCTCACGATGACGGAGCATCTGCAACGGGTCGGCGCGCCGACCGACGACGAAGCGCACGACCGGCGCATCCGCGCGCACTTCGAAGACGCGATGATCGTCTGCGAAGGCGCCGATGCAATCGGCTTGCTGAAGGTGACGCGCTCCGCCGGCGAATGGCACGTCCATCAGATCCAGATCCTCCCTGCCCGCCAGGGCCGGGGCATCGGCGAAGCCGTGCTGCGCGAACTGCTGACCGATGCGGCACGCGAGAACGTGTGCATATCGCTCAGCGTGCTGCACGGCAATCCGGCGCGGCGCCTCTACGAACGGCTCGGCTTCCGGCCCGCATCGGAAACGGAAACGAGTGCGAGCCTCGTCTGGCGCGCGTGACGCGTCACATATCGACGCCGCGCTATTGCGTGATCTTCGCGTCCTTCAGCAACTTGCCGATCATCTGCGCACTCGCCTTCTCGACCGCAATCGCCTGCAATTGCTGCTGAAGCACCGGCTTCGCCGTCTCGAAGCCCGGCACCTGCGTCGGCCGCTTCGCATCCAGCTTCACGATGGCCCGCACGCCATCGACCGGGATCGAATCCTTCGTCGCTGCGCCGACCGTCAGTTTCTCGAGCGCCTGTGCGATCGGCAGCGGCAATCCGCCCGTCTTGCCTTCCGCCGCCGGCGTATTGAAGCTCACCCACGGCAGCTCGCCGCCGGCATCGCGGCTCGGCGCCATGCTGTACTGGCGCGCCAGCCCGTCGAACGACTTGCCCGACTTCAGCTCGCTCAGCACGGTCGCGGCCGTCGCCGGATCCCTGACGACGATCAGCCGCGGCTTGTACTCGTTCTTGCCGAGCGCCGCGACGAGTGCGTCGTAGCGCGCCTTGACCTGCTCGTCGGTCACCGGCTCGGGCTTCACGTTGTCGCGCACGTACAGTTGCACCTCGGCATTCGTCTTCGCCTGCTGGATCGCCGCCTTGACCTCGGGCTTGTCCGCGTAGTTCGCTTTCTCCGCGGCCTGCTGAACCAGCACGCGCGTGATCAGTTGCTGCTTGATCGCGTCGCGGATCTGCGGCGAGTCGGGCTGCCCCGACGCGCGCAGCACCGCATCGACGTCCGCCTGCGTGATCGCCGTGCCGTTGACGGTCGCAACGGTTGCCGTCGCGCCGGACGGCAGCGACGCAGCCGCCGTCTGGGCGAGAGCAGGACCGCTCAGCACGCCCGCCAGCGCGGCAATCAGCAACAGGCGGTTCGGTGTCGTTTTCATCTTCATCGTTTGATCGCTTCGTGCTCAAGGAACGCGGCATGGGGCTGCCGCGCAGATTCGCCGACGCAGCAGCACATCGGCGCAACCGTTCATTCAGGTTCGACATCACGAGCACAGGCAGCCTCCGCCCGTGCCGCTGTCATTGTGCACGGAACCGCGTTTGCGCGTCGGGAGGTCGGGGGCGGCCGCACGAGGCGGCGAAGCGCGCGTTGCGCGCGCCGTTCATCGTAGACGTCGCATACGATCGTTGCTTCGCGGGCCCGGCCGCCAGTCGAAGCGGCGACCGGCACGCTTCACCGGCACCGGCCGCACCGCCGTCAAGGCGTCCATCGATACACGGTGATGCTGTTCCCCTTCACGTTGTTCTTCATCACCACATACTCGCCGTTCGACCGGCGGTACGCGCGAATGCTGTACATCGCATCGATCGCGCTGCTGGTATCGACGGTCGCGGGGCTCGTGTTGACCAGCGTGGTGTCGAGGTTGCCGGTGGTGAGGTTGAACGCGTCGACGTTCGGCCACAGCGGCCCGCTGCTGCTGAACCAGTAGCCGACGAACAGATGGTTGCCGGCCGCGTCGATCGATTTCGCGCCGCTGTGCGGCAGCGTGATCACCGGATCCGGCTTCGACGTGTTGCCCGCGCTCCAGCCGTGATACACCTCGATGCGCGTGCCGATCGACGTCCAGTCGTTGGTCCCGACCGCGCCCTGCGCGAGCACCATCGTGTCGCTGTCCGCGAGGTAGACGATGCGCGTCAGCGGCTGGATGCTGGCGGGAACGCGGGTCGCGACGCCCGCCCCCCACGACGGCTTGCCGCTCGCGTCGAAACCGGTCAGCGGGTAGTGATAGATCGCGCCGGTCTTGTCCTGGCCGGCCCACACGCCGCCCTTGCTGTCGAGGCTGAACCCGCTCGTGACGCGCTGCGTCGTGTTGAACGCGGGGCCCGGAATCGATCCGTCCGGAATCGCGACATAGCCGTTCGCCGCGTTGAAATGGAAGAAATAGAAGACCGGCGGATTCTGCCCCGCCGCGACGAGGATCCGGTTCGCGCCGACGGACGCGAGCAGCCCGAAATGCTCGTCGCGCTGCGTGTCGCTCATGTTGATGCGCGGATCCGACGGGTACGTGAACGGATCGACGGTGTTCGCGACGAACGTGCCGCCCGCGCTGCCGCTGTATACGTGCGTGCCGCCATAGAACAGCGCGCCGTCCGTGACCGGGTCCGGCGCGGCGATGCCTTCGAAGTTCAGCGACTGCAGCGTCCAGCGCAGGCTGCCGGCGCTGCTGTACGCATGAATGTCGGTGGCGCCGTTGCGGCCGAGATCCCAGCTTCCGCCCCACGGGTTGTTGAGCACATAGAGATTGCCGGCGCTGTCTTTGCCGATCCCGGCGATGCGCGTGAAGCGTTTCGCGCCGACCTGCCCCTTGATGCCCGTCGTCGTGTCGAGATAGCCGCCGCGCACGCCGAACGTGCCTGCCAGCGCGGGCCGGCCCGACACGGTATAGCGCTTGACGTTCATGTCAGGGCCTTCGTCGCCCACCATGAGCTGCCCGGCCGCCGCATCGAAATACAGCGCCGACGGCTGCGACCCGGCCGGCAGCCGGATCGTGTTCAGCAGCGCACCGGCCGGGCTGAAGCCGACGACCGAGCCCGCGCTTTTCTGCGCGACCCACACGTTGCCCGCGCCATCCACCGCGAGCGCGCCCGGCCCCGACACGTTGATGTCCCGCTGCCAGACGCCGTCGGTGGTGAACACGCGCACGCGATTGCCGTAGAAGTCGCTCGCATAGAGCAGCGAGCCGGCCGTCGCGAGCCCGGTGACGACGTCGATGCGCGGCTGGTTGGTCGCCGCGCTGATCTGGATCACTCGGTCGCGATACTTCGTGGCGCGGTTGTACCGCCCGACCGCGCCGCTGCCGTAGGTTTTGCCGGGCTGCAGCGCGACGAACAGCGACGTCGCGTTGCCCGTGATCGCGCTGCCCTGGAATTCCGAATGCGTGCCCATCGAGCCGACGCTCTTGCCGTTCTGGTAGATCGCGACACCGCCTTCATCTTCGTCCCACATCGACGCCGTGTAGATGACGCCTTCGGGCGCGACCCACATCGAACGCGCGACGTTGCCGACATGAGCCGCGAGCGTGCCGTATGTGTTCGCCAGCCAGTCGGTGGTGTTGCCTGCGTGAGCGGCCGGCGCGATCGCGGCGATTGCGCCGGCAAGAAGCGCAGCCTGAATACGTTTTCCAGCGACCATGACTGATGCTCTCCTGAATGGGGCAAACATTCACATGAGGGGGCGGCCGGCCGGATGACTTGAAATCCGCGATGCGTAAATTGTTCCGCTGAATCATCCGGCGCAGTCGGTATTACGTGCGGCATGCGTTCGATAATGAGCAGGGCGAGAATAGCGTTATATAAATCGAAAAAAATTGCGGACCGTCCGTGCCACGGCGCTTTTCGCCGAATCGGCTTCGATCGCATCGCCCGTGGCAACCGGGCACCCCGACAGCGGGCGCGGCGGTGCGACAGTGAATGTTCACTTGCGCGCTCGATCGGGAATGAGGGAAATCGGAGAAATCAGGCCGTTCGCCCGCGGGAATATCGCAGCTGGTTCAACGACGAAAGATTGAAACCGCGAATGCCGTTTCCGGCGAATCGGGAAAAATACCGCATGCAATGCGGAATCATTGCCCCAAAAACAAATCGCCGGCCTGAATCCGTTTCGAATCCAGGCCGGCGATTGTCATTGATCGCGGAGCAGGCAAAGCGCCGTCGTCGCCGCGTTGCCACGCATCATGCCGATGCCGACGTCTCCGGCACCTTCACCTGCATGACGCGCCCTCCGTCCGGATCGTCGTCGTCGCGCGGCGCGTCGAGCTGCCCTTCCCACTTCGCGACCACGGCAGCCGCGATCGAGTTGCCGACGGCGTTGGTGGCCGAACGCCCCATGTCGAGGAACATGTCGACGCCCATGATCAGCAGCAGCCCCGCTTCGGGCATGTTGAACTGGTTGAGCGTCGCCGCGATCACGACCAGCGATGCGCGCGGTACGCCCGCCATCCCCTTCGACGTCACCATCAGCATCAGCAGCATCGTGATCTGCGTGCCCAGCGGCAGATGGATGCCGTACACCTGTGCGATGAACAGCACGGCGAACGTGCAGTACATCATCGAGCCGTCGAGGTTGAACGAGTACCCGATCGGCAGCACGAAGCTCGAGATCCTGCGGTTCACGCCGAAGCGGTCGAGCGCATCCAGCAGCTTCGGATACGCGGCCTCGGAGCTCGCCGTCGCGAACGACAGCAGGAACGGCTCGCGGATCAGCCGGATCAGCGTGAACGCGCGCTTGCCGAGGAACGTCACGCCGGCGAGCGTCAGCACGCCCCACAGCAGCGCGAGCGCCAGATAGAAGCTGGCCATGAACTTCGCGAACGTGAGCAGGATGCCGAGCCCTTCGGTCGTGATCGTCGACGCCAGCGCCGCGAACACCGCGACGGGCGCGAACCACATCACCGCGCCCGTTACCTTCAGCATCACCTGCGCGAGATCGTCGATCACGCCGGTCAGGCGCTTGCCCGCTTCGCCGAGCGCGGACAGCGCGGTGCCGAAGAAGATCGAGAACACGACGATCTGCAGGATTTCGTTGTTCGCCATCGCCTCGGCGATCGACTTCGGCACCAGATGGACCACGAAATCCTTCAGCGTGAATGCACCCGTCTTCAGGTTGAGGCCCGCGTCGGACGCCGGCAACGGCAGGCTCAGGTGGCTGCCCGGCTGCAGGATCGTCGCGGTCAGCAGGCCGAGCAGCAACGACGTGAACGACGCGATGAAGAACCAGCCGAACGCCTTGACGCCCACACGGCCGACCGCGCCGCCGTCGCCCATCTGCGCGATGCCGACGGTCAGCGTCGCGAATACCAGCGGCGCGATGATCATCTTGATCAATCGCAGGAACACGTCGGACAGCAACGACACGTAGCCGGCGACTTCCTTGGCCATCTTCGGGTCGGGAAACGCGCTATGGCACGCGTAACCCACTGCGATACCAAGAATCATCGCGACGACGATGTACTTGGTAATGTTGTGCTTCTTCTTCATTAGCAATCCAAATTACAGAGCGTGTGCTTCTAACGGCTGGGAAATCATTCGCGTCCGGCTGTGAATCGGAACTCACGTCGCCATGCGTGCGACAGGCCCGCTTCCGGCGGTCGCCAGGGCGGACAGGGGGGGCATTCTAACGCAAATGGCGCGTCTGCTTTCAAATCTGAAAGAAAAGGCGGTTGATCTGCGTCCATGCGGCCGCCGGAAAGGCGGGTTTTGTCGCGATCCGGCCGAACGGCGCGAGCGGCCATCGAGCGCCGCGACCTCGACGGACAGGCCGCCCGTGTCGACCCGCGACGACACGGGAAGACGATCGCGACACATTCGCACAAAGATGCGCAGACCTCGACACTACCGGACGTAACCTCTATGTAATATTTCGAAATGATTCGCGTTGCCGTCACGCCCGAGCGGCAATGCGCAATCGCGAGTCGGGAATGCGCAGCCGCGTTCGAGCCATTGTTCCAGACAGGGCGGGTCGTTCGCTTGATAAGCAGTCCTCCCAATGAATGAACGGGAAAAATCGGCATCGTGATGAACATTCTGTACACCAACTTCCACGGCGACTATGGCGGCGGCCAAGATACCTACGTCCGCGATCTCGCCGCCGCGATGAGCCGGCATCACCGCGTGACCGTCGCGTCGCCGGAGGGAAGCCGCCTGTCGCGGCTGTTGAAGGACAGCCCCGACGTGGCCATCTTCGACATGGAATTCAAACCGCGCTGGAACCGGCTGTGCCAGGAGCTTGTCCGGCTGCGCCAGCGGATCGTCGCCGAGCGCTTCGACGTCGTTCACGTCAACGGATCAGCCGATCACCGGCAGGTGATGCTGGCGCTCCTCGGGTGCCGGCACCGGCCCGCGGTCGTGCTCACCAAGCACAACACGTATCGCGCCGACAGCTTCGGCAACCTGCTGCGTGCACGGCTTGCGACCGACCACACCATCGCGGTCAGCGACTATGTCGCGGGCATGCTCGCGCTCCGGTCGCCGTACGGGAACGTCACGGTCGTCAAGCACGGCGTGCGCAGGCAGGCCGCGGAACGACTGGCGGGCGACGAGATTCGCCGCCGCAAGGTCGCGCTGTTCGGGCCGTCCGGCGCGGACGCGATCGTGCTGGGCAGCAGCGCCGGCACCGCGCCGGAAAAAGGCTGGATGGATCTGATCGCGGCACTGGGCCGCCTGCCCGAGCACGAGCGCGAGCGGTTTCGCGTGCTGCTGGTCGGTGCGGAGCCGTCATGCGACCAGCGCGAGCAGATCGCGCGGCACGGCATGACGTCGCGCATCGCATTCACCGGACGGCTCGACGACGTATGCGCGCCGTTCTCGATCATCGACGTGTCGTTCGTGCTGTCGTACCACGAGAGCCTGTCGTACGCGTGCCGCGAAGCGATGTCGCTGGGCTGCCCCGCGATCGTGACGCGCGTGGGCGGGCTGCCCGAGAACGTCGAGCCGGGCGTGGACGGATGGGTCGTTCCGCCGCGCGAGCCCGAAGCGATCGGGGAGATCCTGCGCGCGATCGTGCGCGAGCCCGGCTGCGTCCGCGCGATGGGACGCAGCGCGCGGCTGAAAGGCAAGCGCGAGTTCTCGTTCGACACATTCGTCGACGCAACTTTGTCCGTCTATCAGAAATCGATTCGACACAACCCGTATCGCTGGGTGGCATCGTTGAGGTCCATGTAATGGCCATGAATATCTGGAAGAAGTATTGGGACCTCCGGACGCAGGAGTGCCCGTGCGACGTGCACTTCGTCGAGTGGCTGGAATCCGTTCGCCTCAACGGCATCCGCATCTATCACTTCGGCACCGGCGGCCACCACCATGTCGGCGTGGCATGCGCGCGGCCTCACCTCAACAACACGGTCTTCGGCGTGACGGCGTCGCCGAAGGAATACAAGTCGTATGTCGATCTCGTCACGCGGCAGCCGGAAGTCAGCAAGACCTACCTCGCGTATTTCGGCGACGTCTATACAAGCAACTCGGACCTGCTGCCGTCGTTCGACGTCGTCACGCTGTTCCACCTGTGCGAATTCCGCGACGAGACGAACAGCCGCTATGGCGCGAAGACCGACGCGGAAGTGCTCGACCTGTTTGCCCGCCATACCGCACGCGAAGGTCACCTGCTGTTCTACAAGGGCTCGTCGGCCTATCGGAAGGCCGAACCGATCATCGAGCAATGGGCGGCGAATGCCGATTTCGTCGAGGTCGGCGACTTCAAGACCCTGCGGATTTTCCGCAAGGACGCATAACCCTTGCCTTGTCACGATCCGCCGATGCTTCTATCCGCCACGCGCTATCCGATCCTGATGTATCACCAGATACGCCCGCTGCCGCCCGACCGGCTGCGCGGCCTGAGCGTCGCGCCCGACGCGTTCCGCCGCCAGATGACGCTGTTCAGGCGGCTCGGCTACCGCGGCCTGAGCGTGCGCGAACTGCAGCCGTATCTGCGCGGGGAGCGCAGCGGGAAGGTCTTCGGCATTTCGTTCGACGACGGCTTTCTCAACGTGCTCACGCACGCGATGCCCGTGCTGGACGAGCTCGGGTTCACCGCGACCTGCTATTTCGTCGCCGGCCGGTTCGGCGGCGAGAACGACTGGGATGCGGGCGCCGATACCGCACGCTCGCCGCTGATGACGTGCAAGGACATGCTCGCGTGGCACGATCACGGCCATGAAATCGGCTCGCACACGCTCGATCACGTCGCGCTGTCACACGTGCCGGCGCACGTGTCGGATCTTCAGGTAACCGAGTCGAAGCGGCGGCTCGAAGCGTTGAGCGGCCGGCGCGTCGAATCGTTCTGCTATCCGTACGGCGATCTGGACGCGCGCGTCCGCGATCAGGTCATCGCCGCCGGGTACGGCAATGCGACGACGACCCGGCGCGGGTGCGCCGACGCGTCCGACGATCCGTTTCTGCTGCCGCGGATTCCGGTAGCGGGCGGTGTCGGTGCGCTTCGGTTGCTGTTCAAGTGTGCGCGGTGGCGGGTGCGCAAGCGCGGGTAACGCCGGGAACAGCGCTTGTGACATGGCGAAATGGTAAAGCGTCGGCGCCGAATTCGATCCGGCCGATGCCGGCGCACGGATCGATGCCTTTGTCGAATCCAGGTTTTCCGGATCGCGGCCGCCGCCACCGCGATTGCCGCGCGTGCGCGATCAGTCCGATGTTTCCCGTGCCAGCTTTGCCTGCCGCCGGCCCCGGTCGTTCACGATCTGGTGACGCCGATGATCCGTCATCTTCTTCCACGCGCGCGCTTCGTCCCGCGTTCGCAGGCACGCCACGCAATAGCCCGTTCTGCCGTCGAACGAGCACACGTCGATGCAGGGCGATTTGACCGCCATGCTTATTGCCTCCGCGTCGCCGGCACGACTTCGACGGTGACATGCGACAGATCCTTGAACCGCTGGAGCACGCCGTGATAGAAGCGCGAATCCCGCTTCGGGTCGTCCGTCGCCACCGACACGACCGCGCTCATGTGCCCCGGCCCGAGACGCCAGACGTGCAGGTCGTTGATCGTGTCGCCGCCGCCTTCGATTGCGCTGCGCACGTTGTCCGCCAACCGACGGTCCGCACTCATGTCGAGCAGGATGCCGCCGGTGTCGCGCATCAATCCGTATGACCAGTTCGCGATCACGAGCGCACCGATGATGCCGGCCAGCGGGTCCATCCAGAGCCAGCCGAACGCGCGCGCAAGCAGCAGCCCGACGATCGTCAGCACGGAGACCGCCGCGTCGGCGATCACGTGGACGTAGGCCGACCGGATGTTGTGATCGCGCGCCGCCGCCGCGGACGCGCCATGGTCGTGCTCCTCGAATGCGAGTTCGTGCTCGCGCCCGTTCAACCGGACAATCGCCCTGAATTCATGCGGCTCGGGAATGTTCTCGACCGACTCCAGGCACGCACCGCGCACGCTCATCGCGAACGCCTGCCGCGTACCGTCCGGACGAATCGTCGTGATCGATGCAGCCGTGAAGTCGCCGAGCGTCGTGCCGGAGATCGCCGGTGCGATCCGGAACACAGGCGGCACGCCGTCTTCGAAGATCGACACGAAGAACGCGCCGCCTTGGTCGAAGACCTTGTGCGTCGCCTCATCGTGGTCATGGTCGTGATCGTCGTGCCCATGCCCGTGGCGATGTCCATGACCGTGCCCATGATGATCGCCGCTCAGCAGCCAGACGCTCGCGATGTTGACGAGCAGGCCGGCAACCGCAATCGGAATGGCCTCGTCGAAATGGATCGGAACGGGCGCGAGCAGACGCGCGACCGCTTCATAGCCGATCAGCAGCGCGATCATCGCGAGCACGATGGCGCTCGTGAAGCCGGCCAGGTCGCCGAGCTTGCCCGTGCCGAACACGAATCGCGGGTCGCTCGCATGCCGGCGCGCGTAGGTGTACGCGAGCGCGGCGATCAGCATCGCGCCCGCGTGCGTCGACATGTGCAGCCCGTCCGCGATGAGCGCCAGCGAGCCGAAAATCGACCCGCCGACGATCTCGACCACCATCATTGCCGCGCACAGCGCGATGACCATCCAGGTCCTGCGTTCGTTCTGTTCGTGTGCCACGCCGAGAAAAATGTGGTCGTGCCCTGCACCGAAGGCGTCGTTCCTGAAGTCGCTCATCCCTGCCCCGATTATTTGAAGTAGCTGTGAACGACTTCGATCAGCTGTTCGGTCGCGCTGCCCTCGTCCTCGTGCCCTTCGGCATCGACAAGATGGCTGCGGATGTGATCCTCGAGCACGACCGCGAGCAGGCCGTTCATCGCACCGCGGCCGCTCGTGATGAGCTGGAGGATTTCGTTGCAACCGCGCTCTTCCTCCAACGCGCGTTCGATCGCTTCGACCTGTCCCTTGATCCGGCGGACACGATTCAGCAGCTTCTGCTTTTCCTTGACGGTGTGGCTCATGGCAATCCTTTCATATACCGGGGGGGAGTATATCCGGAAAGGATTTTCCATATAGGGGGTAGGGGTATGCCGAACAAGACAACAACGCTGTCGCTTCGTCTGCACAAGGATTTCGACGTCCTCGGGCGATCGACCATTTCCCGGGCAACGCGGTGATCCAGGCCGAAATCGCTCGGCAGGACTGCAGCGCGTTCGTCGACACCCTGCCGTCGCCGTGCGAGCCACACGCCGCAGATCCGGCGTTGTGTCGGCCGCCTGTGTCCTTGGCCGCTTGCGAAAGTAGAACGAGTGTCTTGTGCACGATCCTGCTGCCGCAAACGGCCTCAACACCGAGCACAAATGCGGGTCATGTCGCTGAAGTTACAGTCGACGCAAACGAGTGCGACGGAGACTTGCTCCAAGCAGCGCTCGCTTCAACCAAATTGGGCGGTCAGCCATCCTTCGGCCCATTTTGTCGCGTATGCAACCGCGTCATCGCGCGCATCGAAACCAGCCAGATCGCCGCTGGCGTGCACTTCCCGCTCGCCTCCATCCAGAAGAACCGTGGTGATCCTCACATGCGCGATGTACTCTCCGTCAGCCCTGCGGGGTGTCGGATCGATTCGGAACCGTGTCGAATTGAAGAGCATGGGCTCCTCCCTGTTGGGTTACCGCGAACCAGGCTGTCGCGGGAGCAGCGCGAGAAAGCGTCGGACTTCAAGAAGTGCCATTGTCCGATCGGCCTCCTGACAGGATTCACGACTCGCCATCTCGCTTTTGCAGTGTGGCGCACGACCCGATACGAACATCAGGAAAGCATCCGCATCGACCTCGCAGCGATGGTCGCGGATAGACCGGCGAATGAAGTGCCGCCCGTAGGCAGAAATGAAAGCCCGTTGCTCCGGAATACCTCCGAAGCCACGCTCAAGCGACGGGACAAGAGGGGAACGTCAGCACTATCAATGGTGCCCGGACGATCGGCCACGGTGAGAGGCCGAATCGCATTCAGAGGGGCACGCTGAGCAAGGCGCTGGGATCGGTCATTGGTCACCCGATAATTCGATGCTACGCCGTTCTATACGTTTGTGTAGCGAAATTTCGATTGAATTCCCGTCGCCGGAGCGTGCCTTCGTACTGTAGCGAGGTGTGAGTCACGACGGCAGCGCGTATAGTTGGGCTAGCTGCACCTCCGGTTCCAGAAAACGGCTCCGGCATTCAGGAGGCAGGTCACGCATGGGAGCCGATGCTCATGGCCGGCATCATGAAGCACCGATGAATTCGAAGCATGCAGTACCTGGTTTGCACGAACCGGGAATATCGATACTGAAGATGCATTCGACGATGTCCAGCGAATCGAGCAGCGTCGACGCACAAGCGACGAGCACGTCACCAACGGTCTCTCGCGTCCACATCGACGCTCTGTTCGAAGGACCGCAATGACACGAGTTGGACCGGCTAACGTAAGCCCTCCCTGGAACAAACAGCGCCACCCATGAAAATCGACCGCAGTTCCATTCCCCACTACCTCGTCCTTCGTGCCGGCTGGCCACCCTATGTGTTGAATGCAGACCGCCTGGTGCTCCGCCGCGAAGCGAGCCCGCTGCTGCGAGCGTTCGCGCGAACGCGCGGAAGGTACGCACATGTCGATGACGTCGCGTGGAACATCTTCTCCGATGCAGAGGGCCTTTCGATGATCGAGCGTCGGGAAACAGGGTTCTTCACGTTGATCACCGGAACCGAGACCGAGCATCAGCTGCATTTGCTGGCAACCCTCTGACGTTGCAGTCGGGACGGCGTACGGCCAGGGCCGACGAAGGGCCGCGCGCAGGGATTTTTCGCGCATTTTTATGGAATGCTGATTTTCCTGGGCAGTCGCTTGTTCTGCCCCTCGGCCGAAAGCGCTTGACACCTTCGTTGCCGAGGCGTACTGTCAGCCGCTGAAGTATTCAAGAAGCGCGATTGCTGCCCATCATTAACCGCGGCCTGCGGTATTCGTTGTCCTCTCCCTCCTTGATTATTTTTTCCCGCGTCCATTCAGGGCGCATACGCTCGTCCATTTTCAGGAGATCTAACATGGATACCGGTACCGTCAAGTGGTTCAACGACAGCAAGGGCTTCGGCTTCATCACGCCCGACGCAGGCGGAGACGATCTGTTCGCGCATTTCTCGGAGATTCGCGGCGACGGCTTCAAAACGCTCGCCGAAGGCCAGAAAGTCAGCTACGAAACCAAGAGCGGCCCCAAAGGCCTGCAGGCGTCGAACATTACCGGCCTGTAAGTCCCCACAAGCCGTCAGTCCCGTTCACGGAGCGGCACGTAACTGCCGCTTCCTGCGCATACGCACCTCCATCGCGGGCGCCACGCGTCCCGATGCAAGCTCGACCGGGTCATCCGTTTCGCATTCGGACGTCGAACATGCGCGTATGCAGATGCCCAGCCCCCGCGCAGCGCGCGTGTCCAGCCGCGCGTGCGTGATCGGACGAGTCCCGCTCGGCGGATCGCTCAAGCCGCGCAGCAGGAGAACCCGCATGACCAGAAGTCAACCTCGCAGTAACAAGGCGCCTCCGCGTGCCAAGCCTGCCATGACCCTGCCCAAGCTCGGCACGGCATTGAACTGGGTGCCGCCCAAGGCTCCCGCTATCGAGAAATCGCGCCCGAAGAAGCGCCCGCCTGCTCCGTAATAGCGGAACGAGCCAACCGCTGCGCGACGAAGAGGCAAAGAGGCGGCCACCGCTGCCGTGCAGCGCGATCTCGGCGTGATGGGCCGAAGCGCGTCGACGCGCACAATCCGGAATAAGTTGAACGCCCAACAAACGATGCGCGTATGATGGCTTTATTCGGGCGATCACTTGCCGTCTGACTGCTCACCCCTCCATCTACCCTCTTGCTGCATCGCCCCTCCCTCGCGCTGCAACGTTGTCCCTTTCACCCCACCGGCACGCCCTGCAACGGCGATACTGGCCGGATGTGTTCGCCCATGCAATTCGTGGTGGCCGAACGCCAGGAGATTGCCATGAGCATGCATGTCTACCGTGGATTCGAGATTTATCCACTGATTTACCCCCACGTACCGGCGCCGGATGGCAGTCCGCATAACTACGATGCCGGTTTCGACGCGGCAGTCAAGATTTGCCTTCGCGGCACCCCCGACACGGTGACGCAGAGCCAGACGTTCAGATTGCGCGACAACTCCCCGTTTGACAGCGCCGGTGACGCACGTCGCGCTACGCCGAGAACATCATCGACGACAATCGCGAGAAACAGGGCTTCTTTTCCAACGGGCTCTGACACGCCGCGGCAACGCAACGCAATCGGTCGGCGATTTGGAGGACAACATGATCATCGACGAACTACTCGGCTTGATCAGACGGCGTGAGGTCACCTGGACCGGCACCGTCCTGCCCGCCGGAATCGCCGACTCGGCACGAAGCCATCAGCAAGAACTGCAAATGTTCGTGGCGGTACGCGCGCTATCGATGGGAGCCGGATATTCGGAATTCGAGTCCGACGAGATAGCGAGCGCCGTCATGACACGACTCGGCTAGTTTTCCGTTCAAACGTTCCCAAACAGGATCCACATGACAACAGTCACACTCAAGGTCAACGAACCGATCGACGTCGCGCTGCGGCGATTCCGACGCACCATCGAGAAAACCGGGCTGATTCGCGAGTTGCGCAGTCGCACCAGCTACGAAAAACCGACGACGGAACGCAAGCGGAAAAAGGCCAGCGCCGTTTCCAGGCAGCGCCTGCGCGCGAAGCGCATGTTGCCGCCCCGCAAAATGTACTAGGGAGCACATCGTGTACAAGATGCCGGACGAAGAGCCGCCGTTTTTCCCGCTGACGAAATGCGAAGTCGATTTCGATCAGCAGAAAGACATGGTGACACTGCTGCCGAGCTTCTATGCGTTCGGATGCGAGTACACCAGCCGCGGTTTTCTGATCGGGCGGGACGATGCGTTCAAACTGATTGCCGCGATCGAGAAGGCGCTCAGCATCCAGGGATGAGCCGACGCCGCCACACTCGCGAGCATCGACAACCAGAAGATGGACTATGCGCGTCCCGACCAAGTACGTTGATTTGCTCTATTTCCTGGTTGTCCTGCAACTCGTCACCCAAAGGCAGTCTCGCGAGTGGCTGTCGCCCTTTCAGCTCGTCGAATCGCTGCAAGGCTGGCTGATCGTCCATCGCGCGAAATGCGAGTGGCGCGATCGTGTCTGGATAGGCCATGCGTCGCTTCAGATAGCGAAGTCGGTCCGCCCGGTCGACAACGCTGCATTTTCGGAGCCGCTCGTTGGTGCGGCGAAAGACCCGGCGCCCCCTCCACGAGACGCTCTCGCGGGTCGGGCGAGTCTACGGATGAAGTGCATCCGCTACCTCAGGGAGCATGTCTGATCGCGGCAGCACTCGCACGAGCGACAATGCGTCCAATCACGCAGATGGCGCAGACCGCCGTCTGCAACCGCATCACTCGATCGATCGGCAACCGTGCCGCTGGCTGCTGCCCGGCCTCGACCGCCTCCGCGGCCGCGCCACGCGACACGGCCGTTTTCCACGAAGGCGCGCCGCAAACGGCGGTGTTCGCCGTCGAACTGGCGATGCAATTCGGCAGGGACATCGTCGATAACGAGATCGCTCCAGCAGAGATCCGACCCACCAACCGCGGCGAATTCGCCGCGACTGGCCGACAACCCGCTCACCTCGCTCCGAGGGAATCATGAAATACCAGGAAAGCACGGCAATCGATCGACGCGATCAGGCAACCCGGCAAAAGCAGCGAGACGACCTCGCCCGGGCCGACATCGAACGGACCGACAAGCGTACGCAAAACGACGCCCGCATCGACTCCAATGCGAGCAAGTGGCGCTACTTCCGTCCCGACCATCAGGTGAAATAAATGACGCGACACTGCTCCCGGCGCAGGCGGCGGTTGACGTTCGCGCCTCGTGTCGTCGTGCGCGCATCGCGCAGGCTGCAACGCAGACGTTGCGGCATCAGACACACTGGCCAAGGCGGGTCGAGCATTCGGCACTGGCCTTGATCCAGCGCTGCTCCGCACAACGACACCGCTCGGGCGACCGGGGCCCGTCGTCCGGCGTGCCCAACCCATATCTGCGTAGCGTTTCCTCGTTCTGCGCTTCGGCCCGGTAACGGCTCCGCGCCACGGAGCAGCGCGGTCGCGAGCGACACGCGCTGTCTGCATGGCTAGGCCGCTGTCTTGAGCGTCGGCGGCGATGTCGACTCCGCCACGTCATGCCCGGCAATTGCCAACGCCAGGACCGGGTTCAAGCTGTCCACCATCGAACTCGGAATCAGGATCGTGGCCCCGCGCTCCTTCGTCGTTTCATAGATGATGTTCATTGCCCGCAACTGAAGTGCGGACGGGTGATTTTCATAGACTTTCGAAGCTTCGACGAATTTCGCCGCCACCTCGGCCTCCGCCGAACCGAGTATCACGCGCGCCTGCTTCTCGCGTTCCGCCTGCGCCTGCCGTGACATCGAATCCTGCAGCGCGACAGGGATCGCCACATCCCGGGTTTCCACGGACCGTACCGTGATACCCCAGTCTGCGGTTTTTCTACCGATCTCGTCTGCCAGGTGTTCATCGGCAGCCTTTCGATCGGAGAGCAGCGTGGCCAGCATCGATGAACCGATCATCTCCCGCAGCGAGGTCTGGGCGACGCGATCGATGGCCTGCCGGTAATCAGTGATGGCGAGTGCCGCCTTCTGAGCGTCGTGTACGTGCCAGAAAATGATGGCGTCGACGTTGACCGGCACAGTATCCCTGGTCAGCGCCTCCTGTGCGTTGAACGCCGTCGTTTGAATACGCTCGTCGATCACTGCGACGACGTTGTCCAGTATCGGGATAATCATGAAAAAACCGGCACCCTTGACGCTCTGCAGTTTCCCGACGCGCAGGATCACGAACTTCTCCCAGACATTTGCCACTTTCACGGAGAGCGCGACAAGGACGGCGACGATGAAGAAGGGTAACGCGAGATACGGATTGACCAAGGCGCCGACGGCTAGCGCGGCAAGCATAAAGGCGGCGGAAAGAAATAGTGTGACGGGATTCATGGCGGCGCTCCATTCGATGATGCCGACTTCCGGCAGCGTCACGAAGCACGACACCCGTTCGCCCGGTTGCCCTCTGGCACCCAGGCATCAGCGGTTTGGGTACCCGTTCAGAACGTGCGCCGGATTGCGCTGCAAATCTGTACGGTGACGTACCCGGACAGGGCCACGGAGCGACCGATCGGGTCGATGCACTGTATGAGCAATGCGCCAAGGAGCTCGTGGACAAAATCGATGCCGTGGCGAAATCGCGCCAGCCATATAAGCCGCGAAGCGTTAGTGGCCGAGTGTACGAACGAAATGGCGTAACCGCATCGCGGTCCTCGTGCCGCGAACTTGTCCTGGCGTAGCTCGCGAACAAGGCTCAGCGGATTCATCTGTTTGTCGTAACGAGCGACGTGCCAAAGTAAAAAGCCGGCGCTTGGCCGGCTTCGATTTCCGCCTTGCTGGGGCGGCCCCTCGTTCTGTTTGAGAGCGAGGAGTTTTGCTACGCCTCGGTTAATGGTTCGACATAAAACCCATGCCCAGACGTTTCCTTGCATCGGAAATGCGTTGCTTGGGTGTGACGGCTTTCCACGAAAAGGTAGGGCGTCTTTGCCAGTCCGGATGAACAACGGGCATGCCGTCGTCGGTCGCGCGTGCGTCCGCCTGTTCCTGTTGCCCGTCCTGCGAATTCTTTTCTCGTTTCGGATGATCGTTCATCGACAAGCTCCCTCAGGAAACCGCGTTTCGTCATGGATTGGCTTGCACCGCCCGAGTCGAGATCAAGCTGCGCAGGCGATACGGATCGCAACGGCCCGCTTCCATCACGGCATACCTCTCTCCATGACGTCCGCGGCCGATCAGCAGTCTGTGCGTCATATAAGACCATGCGCCTGCGGGCGCCGGCAGTCGGTACGCTGCCGTACGGACCCGATGGCACGGACAGGCGCGTGGCCTCGGTGCCGGTTCTAAAGGCGTTTCAAATCGGGAAGCAAGCGGTCGAATTCTCGCCTGACCACGCCGTAGCATTCGCACACACGCTTTTCGAGCCCGGAGCGATCCAATACCTCGACGTGTCCATAGTTGTAGCGGATCAATCCGGCATCCTGAAGTTTCAGCGCAGCTTCCGTCACGCCCGACCGTCGGACACCGAGCATGTTGGCGATCAACTCCTGCGTCATTTTCAGTTCGCTCGATGGCAACCGGTCGAGACTGAGCAGCAGCCAGCGGCACAGCTGCTGATCGATTGAATGGTGTCGATTGCAGACGGCGGTTTGCGCCATCTGGGTAATGAGCGCCTGGGTGTAGCGCAGCAAGAGCCGCTGCATCGACCCGCCTCGACGGAACTCGTCTTTCAGGATGCGTGCATCGAGTCGGTAAGCGTGTCCGGCGCTTTGGACGATCGCGCGGCTCGGGGTCGTTTCGCCCCCCATGAACAGCGCTATGCCGATCAACCCGTCGTTGCCGACGATGGCAATTTCGGCTGACGAGCCGTCCTCCATCACGTACAACAGCGAGACGATGGATGTCGTCGGAAAATAGACATGACTGAGCGCGCCACCCGACTCGTACAGCACCTTTCCCAACGGCATGTCGACCAGCACAAGATGCGGCGAAATATGCGCCAGAGCTTCTGCCGGCAAGGCTGCGAGCAGATGATTGTCAATCGGAGATGGCTGCCCCGACATAGGTCGCTCCCGCAGTGATTGCGGCCTCCACCCGGAGCGGCTCGACGCCACGACGCGTCATCGGCTCAAGACTCGAACTCGCGAAGCAGACGCTGCGCGAGGATCTTGGCATCTTCGAGCGCGAGATCGTACTGCTCCCGATCGAAATCGGTCGGATATGGGGGATCATCGTTCGGCCCCTCGTTGGTGCGGCGCAAATACACATAACCTCGGTACGCACCACGCGCAGATTCCATCACACGAATGCGCGCAAAGTGCGTTTTGGTACTGAATGTGAAATCGTCCATGATGACTTTCTGCACGTGTTCAATCATCCTAGCACTCCGGGTGAAATTGACCGGAGAGGTCGAATCGGGACAGGATCGACGCGTGGACTGTCCGTCAAGGCTGCCTCTCGTACGGCGGAAATTCCGACAGACGTGGATCGTCCATCGCGCCACCGACGGTGAAGTGATACAGGGATTGCCAGGCATGATCCTTCGCGCCGAGCAATGCATGCATTTCATCATCGAAAAAGCAGCCGATCCCCGTCGCGCGCACGCCGGCGGCTTCTGCTTCGAGATAGAGCGCCTGGCCAAGCATCCCGCATTCCCAGAACAGATGGCGATAACGCCATGGCTGCTTCAACGCGATTTCGAATCTCGCGATCATCCCGAGCGCAAAGCAGGAATCGGCGGCGATATCCTGGTGGCAGCAGATCAACCTTGCCACCGCGCGCAAATCGTAAGGCAGTAGAAGATAGAGCGGCAGGTCGTCCGGCCCGGTCTTTTGCCACAGCCATTCCGGACGCAGGGATCGCTTGAGATCCTGCAGTGCGCCAGGGTTTCTTGCGAGCATATAGAGGCCCGGCTCCAGGCCGTCGACGCGATGCACCAACAGCGCCGCCTGCACCGCGGCAGGAGACGTCAGCGCATTCCACGGCGGTGTGCCGGGACGTGCCAGCAGGCAGGTCAGCATGCTGAAGAAGGCCGCGTCGCCGATGCGCGTCGTGCCATCGAAATTCACGGCGCTGCGACGCTGTCTGGCGATTCGGGCGAAGCCGAGATCGAGGGCTGGCGTCGCCGGCGCCGGGCACGGCTCCGGGTTCGGCGACGGTGGTTCGCGAGTACGGGTCTTGTGCGTGGCGCGATGAATCGAATCGATGTCCGGCCAGGCCACATGCCCCGAACTCAGTTGATTCGCGCGCCCGTGCCACCGTGCGCTGCCCAAAGCGATCCGCATGCTGTCGAGATCGGGTCGCATCTCGGGGTTGCCGATCCAGAGCAAAAGATCCGGCGCCTCCGCTTCGGCTTCGCTGAAATCTTCGCGGCGGTCCACGCCAAGCAAATCGGCCACTGCATCATCCGCAGCCGCCTCCATCAATCGCGTCTGCCAGCCGAGCGCAGCTGCTGCATAACTCATCGCAGCGACGACATGGCCGCAATCCTGTTGGCAGTAGCGCCACGCGCGCATGCCATATTTCCACGCTTCGCGCCAATGGATCGAGCTGATGCCGACCAGGACGCCACTTCCCGAAAACGCGTCGGTCCATTGCGGCTCGTCCACCGCGACACGATGTTCGAATGCATGATCCCGGCTCAGGTAATGGTAGACGCCTGCGGACAAGCCGGGCAGGGCCGGACACAGAAGATAGCCCTCGGTTGGATGCAGATTCCCGCTCGAAGGATTGCAGCGCAGTGCCCATCGCTGGGCGCCATAGGATTTCCACCCCGACAAGCCGAGCGAGAGTTCGAACAGGATTGCCAGACTGGACAGATCGAATTCGTGCGCGGGCGGCAGGTTGCCGCAACGCAACGCGTTGTAGCGCGTGGCCAGCGTGTCCGCGGCTAATGGCAGAGCAACGCGCGGTGCGCCGCGAAACACCCGGAACGGGTCCGGCTGGGTTGCCCAGTCGAGCCTCCCGGGGCCGGGAGCGTACAAGTCGAGACGGTGCTTGCTGCGTTCGTGATAATCAAGCAGCGCATGCCTTAACCGATCCATGTCCACCTCAGACCCGGAATACCGCATACGCACTGTACAAAACCGGATGGCTCGACGCTGAAGCGCGGCCGTCATCATGTCGGGGAATCCGGCGCGCGCCTTCCCCTTCCTTCAACGTCGAATTCGCCGAGGTGCGAGTGCTTGTTTTCCCCGAACTCTTCAGTATGCGATCGACAGGAAATGGTCGCGTGCCCGCCGGACCGAGCCGTCCGTGCTCTCCGCCCGAACGATCGGCAGTCCCGACGCCCGCAGACGACTACTCACGGCCAGTGCAGGTCAGAAGGAAGGCACACGTCGGGTCGGGTGCGTGCGCAAACCGGCCCCGTCTCACGAGATCATGTACCTGTTCTGGGGGCCGCCCTTGTAAAGATCTCTGGCGAGCCCCAGGATCCGGTCGCGGTTGCGGTCGAAGGCCGCCAGCAACGCGGGCTCGCTCGAATCCATGTCGGAGTTCAGTTTCGCCAGCATCGCATCGTCGACCAGAAAGGTAATCTCGCGAGCATTGTCGTAGCCCCAGAAGCACACGCAGTGTCTGGACATGTCGTAGGTGCGACTGGGATTAGGGAAGTTGAGTGCCGCGTCGATTTTTCCCATCTAACCCTCCTGGCAGATATAACGCCACTTGCTCGCGTTGACATCGAGGCGGGCATCATTTTCGCGTCGCTTCTCGGCGCGCTCGATGTCCGCGCGCTTCAGTGCCTGGGCGCGGGACTTTTGCGCGTCGACGTAATCGTTTTGCCTGACGGACGTGGCTGACTTTCCTTCGGTTTGCTTGGGCATGCCGGTTCCCGAAAAATGAATTTCAAATGTCAGGACCGTCGCGGCGACCGAATTTCGTCGTCGTCCGGCCCAGGAGGCACGAACGGACTACCCGCGGGCTTGCCGCCGACGGCCTCTGTTGCGCACTGAACTGCCGGATCGAGCCTCGCGGGGAGGCCGGGTTGACGCACGACGTTCGCAGCTTCGACGTTCGCGCGCGGGGTCATCGTGGTGAGCGTTCTGCGGAACCGTGCGGACAGGGGGAAGCGTAAGGAGTCGAAACAAAATCACCGGTCGCACACATCGAACCTCATGAGAATGCGCCCTATATCACGGCCATGCAAGCGCTATCTCGCGTCAAGGGCCATCAACGGCACGATTCCCTCCAGGCCACACTATTGTCATCAACCGGACTGGGCGGCCGCCGGCCAGCATTTTCCCGGCCCCACGACCCAAACGACGCGCAGCGTGCGCGGCGGCTTGTTCAGCGTCGCGCACAACTGTCGTCACTGCTTCGTGGAGCGTGATCGGAACCGCATCATCGACCACGCCGTCAGTGCTTGTGGTGCATCCAGCCCATGTGATGTGCGTCAAGCCACTGAACCATCCCTTCGCCCTTGTGGTCGCGCAGGTAACGCAGCGCCAGCATGACCGCGATGGCGAGTACGACCGCCAGGCCAACTACAAAGCTAATCATTGACTGAGTCATGGCAGCCTCCTTGACAGGTCGCGACCATCTTTACATTGTAGGTGATGCACTCGCGGAAACCAGCGTCCGGCACGGCTTCTGTCCCTCAGGAAAACGAATCAGCGTTTCCCCGGCCCGGCGGTCGATGGAGGCCGGCAGCTTCGCTTCGGTTCCGGCCGATTTTCTGGTCCGCCGGACAAAAAGGGGCCGGCGTTTGGCCGGCTTCTGCCGTACGCGAAAACGAAATACCGCCGGCAAGCCGGCGGCAAAAGATGCGTCCACGGATGACGTGGCGCACCTGAGGCACTCGATCCAGCGGGCGCGGGTCATTCAGCAGCGAATGACCTGCGCAATGCTGCTGCGCCAGAGGCACCCGCTCAGTTCTGCGTGAGCGGATTCAGCGTCGTGCACAGGAAGCCCGTGCAGTTGGCTGGCTTGAAATAGAACGACGCCATCACCGGGGTCGTCGTGCCAAGCGCGAGATCGCCCAGATACGCGGAGCCCTGCGCGCCGAAATCGTTCGACTGCCGGACGAAGCCGGCGCCGGTCGCCTGGATCGCGGCCGACTGGTACGTGAAGGTCGGCGACTGCGTCTGGTCCTTCACGTAGACCCACGAAATCGTGCTGCCGAACAGCATCCCGCCTTTCGCGCGATAACCCTTCGCGCCTTCGCTGTTGGCCTGCGCGATGAAGTCGCCGACGTTCGACGTCGGCACCAGTGCGTTGTACGTATAAGTCGAATTCGACGCGTTGTTCTTCATGTACACGTTCGCCTGCACCGATCCGACCATCATCGGGCCCACGAACCAGTAGCCCGACTGGCCCTGGCCGTTCGCCTGCGCGAGGAACGCGTTCGTGTCGGCCGGCAGGCCCGTTGTCGCATACGTATAGGTGGCCGACGAGCCGCCGTCCTTGCGATAGAGATAGCCGTACGTGAGCGGCCCTTCGAAGCGGTAACCGCTCGCGCCTTGCGCGTTGGCCTGGCTGACGAAGCCCGTCATGTCGGCGGGCGTCGACTGCAGCTGGTACGTGTACGTCTGTGCGGTGCCGTCGCTCACGAAGATCGAGCGCGAACCGCCGTTGGACGCGTTGTAGAAGTAGTCGCCCAGATAACGATAGCCCTTCGCGCCTTCACTGTTGAGCAGCGTCAGGAAGCCGGCCTGATCCGCCGCGGTCGGCTGGGCGTCGTAGCGCAGCGTCAGCATGCTGCCGCCCGAGCCACTCGAACCGCCGCTGCCACCGCTTCCCGTACCGCCGGAACCCGTGCCGCCAGTGCCGCCGCTTCCGCCGTTATTGCTCGTGCCCGATCCGCTGCCGGACGATGCGGACGAGGAATTGTTGTCGCCGCCGCAAGCGGTCAGCGCCAGACAGGTCAATGCGATCAATGCAACGGCTTTCATCGGAGTCACCTCGGAACGAAAAGGACGAACGAAGCCGATACGTGCAGATCACGCCGCACGCACGGACATTCACGTATCGGAAATCGGCCGGCGGCGCGCCGCCGGTCCGTGGACGTCAATTGACCTGAAGCTGGCCGCCGCGGCCGAGGCCGCCCTTGACGTCCTGCGCCTTGTAGCTGCGCAGTGCGACGACCATCTTGTTGTACGCGTCGATGAACGCGACGACCGTCGCCTTGCCCTCCGGCGTCGACGAGAAGCCCGCAAGCGCGCCGCCCACGCCGCCGCCGAAACCGCCCAGCGCCGCGCCGTAGTTGGTCGCCGTCGAGCTGCCTTCCGACGCCGCGATCTGCACGGCCGAGCGCACGTCGAACAGCGTCAGCGTCACGACCGATGCCTTCGCCTGCAGGTGGCCGGCCACCGCCGCCACCGCGCCGTTGCCGATCAGCCCGCCGATCATGCTGCCGATCCCGCCGATCGGTGAATCGTTGATGACGATCTGCGGTTCCATGTAGTAGTCGGCCGCGACGCGCTGGCCCTTCTGCTGCTTCGAGCCCGCGCGGTATTCGCCCGAGCTGCGCTGCAACTGCGTGATGCGCGACAGGCGCGCGTCGCTCTTCTGGTTGCCGATCGACGTGATCACGAAACAGTTCGACTGCTGCACCGCTAGGCGCAGCAGCGGGTCAATCGTCGTCATCTTGGTCGCGCTGCCGAACGGGCCCCACCAGTCGGCGTTGCGGCCGTCGTCGACCGCGATCGTGCCGAGCGGCGACGCGCAGCGCTGCAGCCCCGAATCGGCGCCGGCGCTCGTGCCGCCTGCCGCGGCGCCCGTCACGCCGGCGTTCTGGCCGCCGGGCGTCACCACGCCGCCGCAGCCCGCGACGGACGCGCAAAGCGCTGCAACCAGCGCACCTTGGGTGAGGCGATGGGAAAGGATGGTCTTCATGTCGTTATCGATCGATAGAGTCGTTGTTCGGCTTACGTGTCCGTACGAACGTCGATAAGCCCCCCGGCGTGGCGCGCGATGGTGGTCTCCCCGCTGCCGCCCCCGTTGCTTCCGGCCCGGTCAGTAGTACCAGTACGTCTGATTCCAGACGCCGTAGTACGGATAGCCCGAGTTCCAGTAGCCGTAATAGACGTCACGCCATTGCGTGCGCCATTTCCAGTCTTCTTCGTCTTCCTTCTTCGCCTTGCGCGCGAGCTCGAGCAGCTTCTTCGATTCCTTGTCGCCGCGGCCGGCCGCGATCGACAGCCACTTGTCCGCTTCGCGCGGATCCGAGCCCATTTCCTCGAGGCCGAACAGGTAGAAACTGCCGAGCGCCTTCTGCGCACGCAGGTCGCCGCGCTCGGCGGCGTCGCGCATCCACTTGAGTGCCTGGTAGCTGTCCTGGCGCACGCCGTCGCCGCGGAAATAACGCAGGCCGAGATCGTAGGCAGCCTTCGGCTGGGCCTTCGCGGCCTCCTTCAGCGCGACGATGCGAGGGTCTTCGCGATCTTCCGCATCGTCCTTCTTTTGGTAGGAGACCTGATCTTTAGGTCGATAGGAACAGCCGGTGTCGTCGCAGATCCGCACCGTGTTGCTGGTCACGGACGGATCCTGCGCGCACGCGGCCAGCAGCAACAGCAGCCCCGGTGCGAGTAAACGGCGGTACATTTTTGTGCTTTCCTCGAGTTTTATTCGCGCCGATTGCTTCGCGCGATCCCGCCCCGCGAGCGCGCACCGGTTTGCGCACGGCGCGTGCGAATACATCCGCCAACGCCGACACGCAGCCCAAGGCTCTCTCAGGTTCTCTTGTCGTCTTGTATTACCACTGCATCGTCAGAAGCCGGCAAGCGGCACTGGGTGCCGCCCCCGCATTCTTTCAATTCCGCCACTGCGCCCGCTGCGGCACCGTCGAGCGGTGAACCGATGGCTGACGTTCCTGGTTTTTCAAAGCACGCATCGTCGACCATCATTTTTCGGTTTCAAATGATACATATCGGTCTATATCATAGTCAAGACAACTTGCGAACACGCGTCATGGGCGGGACCGACCAATCCAGGAGGCCAGTGGCCAGACCGGATGTGACCGAGCGGTACAATGCTAGAATGTTGTATCTACGCAGTCGGAAGGATCAAGGAGGGAGCCGTTCGTGCGAGCCAGCAAACGCCAGTTGGTGGTAGATAAAGCTACCGAACTGTTCTCGAAGCACGGTTTTCATCCGGTCGGTGTCGACTGGATCATCGACGATTCTCGCGTCGCCCGAATGACGCTATACCGGCATTTTCCGAGCAAGGACGAACTGATCCGGGAAGTGCTGGTCCAGCGTTACGACCTGATCGTAGGCAGTATCGACGCGCAGCTGCAGCACGTTACCGATCCGATCGAGCGGGTCAAGACGATTTTCGACTGGTACGAAGCGTGGTTCAATACGCCGGCATTCGCCGGTTGCCTGTTCGAGCGCGCGTTGGCCGAATTCGGAACGGCGTATGCCCCCATCTCGGATGTCGCGATCCGCTATCGCCGCAAGATGGTCGAATGGATCGCCGAACTGCTCGCGGCTCTCGTTTCGCCCGAAACGGCACAACGGCTGGCGGCCGTTTATATGATGCTGCTGGACGGTGCGACAGTCGAAGCGAGAGCGTTCAACGATTCGGCGTCCGCAGGGCGAGCGTGGCAAGCCGCGAAAGCGCTTCTGGAACAGGAAATACGTGGCGGCACCGGGCACGCGAAACATGCGGACGCCCATACGCAACGCGCGTGACGGGTTGTCCTGATAGGTAGATAACTTGCTTCGCTATTGTTGTTCGCTCGAAGCAGCGGCGACCGGGTAACGCGGCAAACATGCTTTGCGGGTCTACAAAAAGACCACCTGTGGGCTCTCAGAAAAGGTGTCTTTGGCACCCTATTGAAATCAATAACTCGGACATCTCTTCCGAGATGACTCGATATCGCCCGTCTCAGAAATGACGTCCTTGGGTGCGGGAATTCCCAGAAAAGTTGTCTTTGGAAAAATCTCCCGCATAGTCACGCCGCCTCGCGGCTGATGACTGTCATCGGCCGTCAAAAGACGTCCACACCGTGAGATCTAATAACCGAAGCTCGGCGTAGGTGGTCCTGCAGTCGCGCGCGGTCCTCCCGCCTGATCTGCCACGGCCTCAGAATTCCGCTCACGCCCTTGTCGATCGTTTCCCGGAATCTGACTATCAGTTCTTCACCCGCTAACTGCATGTCCATGGTTTTCCCCCGCCAACGGAAGACGTTCAGGAAATGCGATTGTCGTCTAGTGTCCCGTTCCGCTGATTCGCGAACAAAGTCTATGCAGCTTTTCGAGGATGGAGTCGGCTGAGGCGGTCCAGACGAACGGTTTGCAGTTTTCGTTGTAGTGGGAAGCAAATTGATCGATACGCTTGATCAGTTGTTTGACCGAACTGAACGAGCCTCTGCGGATCGCCTTGTCGGTGATCAACGCAAAGAAGCGTTCGACCTGGTTGAGCCACGAACTGTAGGTGGGAATGAAATGCATGTGCCAGCGGGGGCGTGCCGCGAGCCACGCTTTGACCTTCGGATGCTTGTGACTGCCGTAGTTGTCAACGATGCAGTGCACGTCGAGATCAGCCGGGACGGCCTTGTCGATTTCGCGCAGGAACGACAGGAATTCCTGATGTCGATGGCGTGGTTTGCAGGTGGCGAGTACGGCGCCGTTGAGTACATTCAGGGCGGCAAACAATGTGGTGGTGCCGTGACGAACATAATCGTGCGTGACGCCTTCGACGTAGCCGAAGCCCATCGGCAGCATGGGTTGCGTACGCTCGAGCGCTTGGCACTGTAGTGGTCAACTAATCCCGGACACTGCGTTAAGTTTTTCTTCCGCAACGGCCGGCGCCAGTCCGTCGTTGAACTGATGCGGCCGTATCCAGTTGTACCGGTGCATCAGG